>DAOVOU010000303.1 GCA_030629475.1 Desulfobacterales bacterium
AAGCTTGCTGTTGCCTGGGGGAACCATTTTTCTGGCCGGGGATGTCAGAAGAAAATCACCCTTGAAGTTTTTCGATATGCTGAGGCGCGATTTCGAAATTGAAAGAAGTTCTCACACCTTGCGAACCCAGGACGAAGCCTATGTGATTGGTCTTTATAGGCTCCGTTTTCGCCAAGTAAGCAATTTGCTTGAACGGAATAGAAAAACCAATGCCGATTGAACTCAATTTCTGGGTTGTACCACCCTTTGTCAGTTTTTTGACCTTGTTTGCCTTGGCGGGCCTGGCCCTGGTCAAGGGGAAGGGCCGGAAGGTGAATCTGCTTTTTGCAGGTATTTGTCTTCTGGGGGGACTTTTAAGCCTCGAGAAGGCTTTTGCCTCAATAGTTACCGATCCTGATCTGGCCTTACGGAGCAGCCGTATAGATCACATGTTCGTTGTCTTTTTTATCCCTGTCTACCTACACTTCACTCATACCTTCCTGGGAATAGCCAGGCGAAAATGGTTAATTGGCCTTGCCTACGCATTCAGCGGGTGCCTGAGCCTCCTTTCTCAAGGGGACTATTACCTGGAAGGGGTGAAACAATATTTTTTCGGGTATTATGCCAAGGGAGGGCCCTTGATATATGTGTTTGGGGCTGCCAGCACCACAAACACCCTCTATTGTCTTTATCTTCTTTTTCATAGCCTGAGGCAGGAGAAAGACCCGGATCTAAAAAACAAAACCAAATACATCATGTCGGGTCTGGGGGGCGCTGCCCTCATGGCCCATTTCAACTTTTTGCCCCTGGTCGGCATCGGCTTTTATCCATTGGGAAACTTAGCTTTCATTCCCCTCCTTCTTCTGGGCTTTGCTATATTGAAGCACGATTTGTTGGACATTGGCTTCGTGGTTCAAAAGGGCCTTATTTACTCCATGCTTACAGGCATGCTCACAGGGTTTTACGCCCTGATGATCATTTTGTTCAATCGGGTCTTCAAGGGAATGGGTCAGACAGGGTCCATCTTTTTTTCGATCTTCTTTTTTGTTGTGATTGTCTTTGTGTTTGACCCCTTGAAAAAGCGGGTGCAATTTGTCATTGATCGCATTCTCTTCAAAGGCAAGTACGACTATCAAAAGACCCTGGCGGCGTTGAGTGATGCCATGGCCTCCATGCTGAACCTGGAGGAAATCATGGACAAAACCCTCTGGACCCTTACTGAGGCCATGCATCTTGATTGGGGCTATGTGATGCTCATGGGTAAAGGAGGTGAGCAGTTTCAGGTCCATCGTCAAAAGGGTGCTCTCTTGGATGCAAAGGGACTATCGATCAGCAAGTCGAGTCTCCTTATTCAGGAAATGAGTCGCCGCAAGAGGGAAGTAACCCTGTACAATCTTGAGGAATGGTCGGAGTCCCATGATGATCCGTCTCTTCTGAAGGAAGATTTTGGCAAACTGGGCGGAACTGTTGTCATACCCATGGTTTTCAAGGGGGAGATCAATGGGCTCCTTGTTCTGGGAAACAAAAAATCAGGGGACCTTTTCACGTCAGAGGATCAAGAACTCCTGCATACCCTGGCAAACCAGTGCGCTATCTCCATAGAGAATGCCAAGGCATATCAGTTGATTGAAAATCTGAACAGAAACCTCGAGAATATGGTGGAAGAGCGCACTCAAGAACTCAAAAGGGCACTGGAGGAGAAGGAAAAGACGCAAGATTTACTGGTCAGATCCGAGAGCATGGCTGCTGTGGGCGCGCTGGTGGCAGGGGTTGCCCACGAACTGAACAACCCCATTGCCAGTGTCTACAGCCTGGTCCAGTCAGCCGTAGAGACCATGGAAGAGATGCCCCCTGACCAGGTTGTCGGATCAGAAGGGGACGCTGAAGAAACAGAGGAGTTGATTGACGATCTTAAATTTAGCTTAAAAGAGTTGAATCGGACAAAAGATATTGTGTCAAGCCTCCTTGGAATTTCCCGTCAGACCGACGAATACTCCGAACCTGTGGCAGTAAATGACGTGTGCAAAGATGCGCTGAAAGTTCTTCACAACCAGTACAAGCGCACGGGGATTGAGATTATTGAGGCCTGTGAAGACGGCCTTCCGGAGATCAGGGGAAATTTTGCCAACCTGGGGCAGGTCTGTCTGAATATTATAAGCAATGCCATCCACGCGGTGGACAGTGGTCAAGGGAAAATCGTGCTGAAGACCCGGTACGACGAGCACAGAGCGATGGTCATCTTTGAATGTGAGGACAATGGCCCTGGAATCTCCGAAGAAGTGATGAAGGATATCTTCAAGCCTTTCTTTACGACCAAGGATGTGGGGAAAGGGACCGGCCTGGGCCTGTACATCTCCTATGAGATTGTCCGCCGGCACAACGGAAATATCTTTGCGCAAAATAATCCCCAAGGGGGTGCCACTTTCAGAGTCGAACTTCCAGTTACCGGATAGCCATTCTTGTGATTGCATGCTGGGCGGCCATGCGGACTGCAGCCACTAAACTCCCCGGGTCGGCTTTGCCTGCGCCTGCAATATCATACGCCGTGCCATGATCGACAGATGTCCGCACTATGGGCAGACCCAGGGTGGTATTCACCCCGTCGAAAAAATGGACCATCTTAAAAGGAATGAGGCCCTGGTCATGATACATGGCAATCACTGCATCCCACCTGCCCTTTAGGGCCCAATAGAACAGGGTATCTGCTGGATAAGGGCCAGATACATGAATTCCTGCCTCAGCGGCCCGGCGGAGGGCAGGGGAGATGACACGGGTCTCTTCATCTCCAAACAAGCCATTTTCCCCTGCGTGCGGGTTCAGGGCTGCCACCGCGAGTTTCGGCCTCGGAATACCAAAAGAGTTCCTGAGGGCCTCTTCAGTAATACGAATCGTTTTAAAGACCACTTCGGTCGTGAGTTCTTTGGAGACCCGGGCCAGGGGAAGGTGGATGGTTGCCAGGGCCACCCGGAGCCTGCTTCCGGCCAGCATCATGACATACTCTGATGTCTTGGTACGCTGCGCCAGGAGTTCGGTATGGCCATCAAAGTCGATTCCTGCCATATGCATGGCCAGCTTATTGATGGGACAGGTGGCCAGGCCATGAATGCGCCCTTTCATGGCCCAGTCGATACCCCGAGTTACGTAGGCCACCATGGCGCGGCCGGTCTTTTGGGTAGGGTGCCCGTATTGAAGCTGACCGTAATCCAGGTGAGAGAGCCCTATCACATCGATACTACCGGATTGGTATAGCCCTGCCTCAGGGGCATCCACAGGGCAAATCCTGAGGCCCGTTCTTAGCCGCTGGTTTGTAGCCGTCATCACCGCTAGATCGCCCAGAACCAGGGGACGGCACGTCTCATAAACCGACTTTTCGACAAACACTTTTAAGATGATTTCGGGCCCGATCCCGACAGGATCCCCCATTGTGATACCTATGATCGGGCGTTTTGTTATCGCTTTCACCTTTGTTCAGCTTGTTGAGTTTGTCGGGTTTTATGCACCACTTCTTACCTGGGTTAAGCGGTTCAACGTTCACGGTTCCCGGTTGAAGAGCCCCTGGCCCAGACCCTGGCCCAGACCGGGATTATAAGCTTAGTAGATTAATTTAAGCACGTCGCGCCAGGGCGGGCCGGGACTACATGGGCACCAAAATCATCTTGGGATGTCGCGCCAGGGCAGGCCTAACTGGCTG
>DAOVOU010000108.1 GCA_030629475.1 Desulfobacterales bacterium
CACCCGGTGTCCTGCATCACATCATGATCCGTGGAATCGAGCGTCGAAAGATATTCATAAGGGTAAGCAGCAACGAAAAGTGAAGGCAAGGAGTCTTTTCTGCCTTTGGGCAGTCAGTGAGTTGGGGATGTTGCTTAGAGAACTGGCCCGGCGGTTGGAAATGAGCCCCCCTGGCGTGGGGTTCTCGGTCGAAAGGGGAGAAACCATTGCCCGCGAAAATGGGTTGCGATTAATCGAATAAGGTTTTGTTACTTTTTTACCAGCGTCCCCACCAGCCCACGTCCCCACCAGCCCACCCTGCAGGCCATTTTCGAGAAACCTGTGCGGACTAATATTGCTTGGGCGAATATTGAAAGTCTGCTGCTAGCCTGCGGAGCAGTGATCAGTGAAGGGCGAGGGTCTTTCCCGGAAATCTTCGAGGCTGGCTTGAACTTATGCGTAGTTTTTGCTATACGGATTCAGGAACTATCATAGGGTGCATCCAGAAGGTATGCTTAGAAAGTCGAAATTTCACGACGCAGTTCGTGCAGTCTACAGTCTCCGCACTTGCTTTGTTTTCCATTCCAAAGTTTTTCACGTCAAAAATGGCATGAACAGTTATCATGTAGCAAGGAGGGGTCTCAATGTTGCCTCTTAGGAAAATCCTTTGCCCAACAGACTTTAGTGAACCATCTTACAAGGCGTTGAAGGCGGCAAACGAGTTAGCCTTGCACTTCTCTGCTGCACTGGTTCTGGTTCACGTTGTTCCTCTAGTGATTGACATACCGACTTCCGCAGATTTTTATATCCCTTCGGATGTACTGACGGCAGAAGCTGATGCAAAGAAGGCGTTGCAGGAAGTGGCTGAGAAATGGATATCCGAGAAAGTTAGAATACGTACGAAGGTAGTTATAGGAGATCCCGGTGATGAAATCGTAAGGACGGCTGCCGATGAGAATGCAGACATTATTGTGATAGCAACGCATGGTCTGACGGGCTGGCGAAGACTTATTTTCGGATCGGTAGCCGAGAAGGTCGTCAGGCTTGCTCCATGCCCTGTGCTAACGATCCAGTCTCCACTTGAAAGGAGATGAACGGATTTTAGGCGATAGTGATTTTGAGGAAGGGAAGACCCTATTCTAACTGGATAACTACCCTGCTACCTGCTACGTCGGTAACCGATAGCTTTTTGCCTCCAACGATTTTCCCGTCAACAGCTTCGCTGAAAGAATCAGCGTTCCCTTTATATAGGACAGAAAGTTCGAGCTGGCCCCCGCCGAAACTGCGCTTATTCACAGAAACCACATCAGAAAGCTCGCCGAGGACTTCTCTGGCCGCCTTTTGCATCTTAAAATTTGCAACGTTCTTAATGATCACGTCGAGGGGAATGCCGTTATTGATCATATCCTGGAAGGAGGAGACGATTTTTTCAAAAAGCTTTCTGTCCATTAGCTTTTTTGCTGCCTTTTCCGCAGCTTTGGCCTTGGCAACGTCTTCTGAAATATGGACTGCTGCACCGCTTGCCGATTTCGATGCAATGATCCTGGCACTAGTACAGTTGACCACTTTTGCTGTAATATTGGCCTGGCCCGACTTCATGCCGGAGTTGCTGAGGAAGGTGCTGGTCACGAGGCTCTTGGTAACCCTTCCAACAATCACATACTCTGCACCGTTCGATGCGCCGATCTGGGCTGCGGCCAAAGGATCGCCTTTTGCTGCCCGCTGTATAAGCTGATCATCCTTCTGCATGAGTACAGCCACAACCGCTGCATCCACGAGTTCAAACTCTTTTTCGGTCAGGTAGTCGAGAATCGCGTTCTCTGCATAGTTTCCGTTCTCTTCCCGTATGACCACCATCATGCGAGGCTTGTCCATGGACTCGAGGAGGATTTTCAGGGCAAGAAGGTCCGCCTTAATGCTTGCAAGGGAGACAACGGCCCGTATTCTTAGATAGAAGATGTCGTCCTGCTGCTTTTCTTCGTACAGAACATCATATTTTTTGACTGAACCCGTTGTCTTGGTGAGGATAATATCTCTCTGAAGTTCAAAATTCCTTACTTCGGTCTGTGATATGAGAACCGTACCGATTCCCTTCTCAACAGCGTTTCGCTTTGCTTTAAGGAGAGCATCGCCCTTGGATAGGCCGTAGCCTTTTGCTTCAACGGTAATATCACCTTCAAACATTTCTGCAGAAAGAAGCGCAGGACACATGCATATAAGAAGTATTGATAAAAGTGGCACTATTTTAGATTTCACGTTTCCCCTCCCCATCGCTAATATGGTGTCTCGGAAATGTAACTTCTCAAAAAGTTTGGAGTATTTGTTGATCCCCCCTCACCTTCCTCAAAGCTATTGAGTAGTCACGACCTCACTGCTTAACTTAACCATAGCCTCCCTTTTTAATAAAATAAGTATGCTTATGTCAAGCAAGGCATTGTCTCGACTCAGAAACAGTGGGGTTGAGCCAAAATCGTGTATCAGAAATTATCGGAAATGCCAATTTTGGCAATATCGATACTTTGCTCTCTCAAGGCCATGACATGGCATACATTGCCAGGCATTATAACCTGGACCTTCCACTTGTCTGGGCCTTATGTTTGGAAGGAAAAACAGATCAGGAAAAATTCAAAGGACTTGGCTGGGGTCCATAGCAATTAAAATCCAATTAATCCTGTTAATCCTGTCTGATAAAAAAATATGGTAACCGTTCACCATCTTTCTATTTACCGAGGAGAACGCCGACCCGCCTGCCACCCGCCTGCCATCGCCAGGCATACCGGGCACCTTCAATGCTGGCATCTGTGGCAATGGCGGGCAGGTCGCCAGACACGACGGACAGCTTCAATGCGGCCATGTGTGGCAATGGCGGGCAGGGATCGCTGAGTATGAAAACAAAGGATTTTGTTGAATTTATGTCCTTCTGCGTGCTTTGCGGTCTCCGCGGTGAAGTATTACGAAAAGGTTTGCTCCCATAGCACATGTCTGGTATAAACACGCCACTTATTGTGGATGAAAGGACAACCGCCACCTATGGAGGCAAGGAGGTGTTCCAACATGGTGTCGATCCTTGAAAAGGGCGGTGGAACATTCAAAGGCATCAAACTACTCCTATGCGAGAATCCCCTGCCGCCCATCCAGGAGGCTGTTGTGGCCGCACAGGCGGAGGTGCCGCAAAACAACTACTACACCGAGCCCTATTCTGAGCCCTTGCGCCAGCTTATTAGCGAGCGCCTCGGCGTGCCCGACAGGCTGGTCCATATCAATGCGGGTTCGGAGCTCATCCTGCGTCAACTTTTCGACCGTTTCGGACAGCGGGTTCACCTATTGACGCCTACGTATCCCTTGTTTCCTGAGATCGCTCAGCAATACACGGAGACCCGTCTCCCTGCCGAGGACAACTTCGCCTTCGACTTGGAGGATTTGGGTCTCCCGGAGAGGACCACGCTGGCTGTGATCGTCAATCCCAACAATCCCACCGGCGGCACGTTTGACATGTCACCACTACCAGGCCTCCTTACGAGACAGCCGGATACCTGGTTCTTGGTCGATGAGGCGTTCATCGGTCTAGCTGGCGAATCGGTTGCCCATCTCGTACCCCGGTACCCGAACCTGATCGTGACACGTACGTTCTCCAAGGCGCACAGCCTTGCGGGCTTCCGGGTAGGGTATGCTATCCTCCCTGAGAGGCTGGCCAACGACCTCAACAGCCGCAACGACGCATATCCACTGGCTCGTCCTAGCCAGGCCGCGGCATTGGCCACACTACAGCACGAGGATAAGATCCGCGACCGGGCAACCAGGCTGCGCGGCTGGACCGAGCAGCTCGCCGGCGAGTTGCAGGCGCTTCACGTTCGCACCTTTCCAACCGAGACCTACTTTTTCCTCGCGGATTTCGCCCCCCACGGCGCCACCGAGCTGGCCGAAAGGCTGCGGGAACGGGGCATTTTTATCAAACCGTTAAAGGACCCCACCCTGGGACCCGGTTTCATGCGGGTGACAACGGCGTTGCCGGAGGATAACGCACGCGTCGTCCAGACTCTGAGAGAGCTGCTTTAGGTGCGCTGAAGACCCAGCGCGCCTCTAAGTCCGCCAGCGACGACACGATATGATAAAACCTACCCCCGTGTCATGGTGGCCCCGCACTTGGGGCATTTTTGCTCAAAGCAACGAGTTCCGACGGGCATCCCGTCCATATCAATTTCTCTGTGTTAGGTTTAACATTGATTATGTTTTCTTAACGTAAAGTCATTCTACAAAATAGAAAGCACTGATATTACTCTCCACATTAAGCCTGCAATTAAGAGACTATAGGCCAGAGAAAGGGTTGTAATTAATGAAGCATTCTTAATGCCTAGTTCACGGATAAGCATCCAAAAGGCTATTACGCAAGGGATCTGGATGCTCGAGGCCACTCCAAAGGTATAGAGCTGGATGGGACTTAAAAAGTCATTGAGATTTGCTCCTAACACAGCCACAAGCATTCCCGGTGTGAGATCCTTTTGAATGAACCCGTAAGCAAGGGGAACGACAGTTTCAGCAGGAAGGTTCAGCCAATCAACCGTCAAAGGTTCAAAGGGTTTGATTATAAATTGAGTAAGGCCAATTTCAATTAAAAGCCCATAAAGGGCCCCGCCTGCTGCCAGGAGAGGGATCACGATATAGACAAAATCCTGCATGCGAACCCAGCCCTTGACGACAACATTATTTAAAAGTGGTCTGCGATAGGATGGCATCTCCATGATTAATGGTTGTGGAATTGTTTTCAAAATCTTTTTCAACAAAAAAGCGTATATCAGTAAGGAGACTGCAATAGTAAAATACACCGAGAGGGCAAGAGAAACCCCGCCATAAAAACCCACAATTCCCATTATTACGGCAGTCCTAGAAGAGCAGGGGATGCAAGCAAAAAGGAAGGCGGACTGTATCCTCTCTTTCTCAGATGAGAGAATCCTCATAACCCTTATGGCAGGAACGCTGCATCCCAGTCCGAGAACCGCGGGGATGAAAGCCTGACCCGAAAGACCCAGCTTTCTCATGGGTCTTTCAAGGCTTAGAATAAATCTTGAAAGAAGCCCGATATCTTCAAGTAGCCCTAAGAAGATGTAAAATAAAAACACATACGGGAGAGCTATAGCGACACCTGCGGCAAGACCATATAGTCCTTGAGCAACCATTGAGGACAGAAGCCCTGAACTGCGAGTGGGCAATAGATTTATTAAATATTTCTCAGCTCCCGCCATCAGTAACTCTTGAAGCCATCCTCCGGCAAAAAGCAGGACAGCGAAAACAAAACCAAAAAAAATAAAAGTAATAAAGGGCCCAATTAAGGGATTCAGAAGTACTTCGTCAAGCCGGTCTCCAAAGCTACGGGCTCTACCCTTTGGAGTAATTGTGGTTACAAGCCGGGCAATAAAGGATGCTTCACCATACCTTGTAATGCTTATGTCTCTTGAGACGTTTGGATGAAGCGTGAGGACATCAGCAGCTTTATCGAGAGCTGTTTTGTCTTTGAGATATTTGAAGAAATTTTTGTCATTTTCCAATATCCTTATGGCAATGAACCTTTTTGATAGGGGCAGAGTTTCCGCCAGCCCCTCGGATATAATCTCTATGGCTCTTTCTATATGGTCATCATAACTAACAATAAAGGGGCAACAAGAAAGTTCATTTACACGAAGAATTTTTGATGAAAGTTCTTTAATTCCTTTCTTTGTTATAGGGTTTATTTGTATGACTGGTACTCCCAGAGTGCTTTCAAGCTTTTTGGTATCTATTTGAATTCCTTTCTTTTGTGCTTCTTCGATAAAGTTCAGAGCAACTATGGTTGGAATGCCCGTCTCAAACATTTGAAACACGAGATAAAGGCCCCTTTCCAAGCCGGTAGTATCAACCAGAACGATAGCGCCATCAATATTTTCTCCAAAAATGACAATTGCCGTAACTTTTTCCTCAGCGCTGGCATCGGAGATGCTATATATGCCTGGAGTATCTATAAGCTCCACCAGAGATTCTTGCACCTTTATTTTAGCTTTCGTAATTTCGACAGTGGTGCCGGGGTAATTTGATACGATAACCCTGGCTCCTGCCAGAGAATTCAGAAGGCTGGACTTCCCTGTATTAGGCTGGCCAACAAGGGCGAGTTTAGTACTTTGCATCTTCCCTGACAGCTACAAGGTTTTTTGCAATTTCTTTTGCCAGAGCAATTTTTCGGCCTCTAATGTTAAAAATGATAGCATCCGGAACCTCCTCTTCTATCTTTAGCCTGCTCCCCGGGGCAAGGCCAAGGCCAATTAACCTCCCAAATATTCTTTTGTCTGGAATTTCTACAGCGATTATTAAAATATTTGTTCCGGGGGGAAAATCTACAGCAGATTTTCCTTTTTGCTTCAGATTGAGTAACTCCCTCATTCTTCTTGTAGTCTCACTCGAAACAAAATGCTCAAGGGTATGGGCCACATTATGACACATGGGTTCTTTCAAGATATCGTGGAAGTATTTCTCAATAATCTCATGCCTTGCAAGGATTTTCGCGGCTTTTTCTCTTCCTTTTTTGGTCAATATCGTCTCATGATTTTTTATACGAACAAGACCCTCTTTCTTGAGCCTATCAACCGCTTCAATCAAAAGCTCTTCAGTGGCAGTTATATCTTTTTTCAACATATTAACAGAAACACAGTCCTTTCCCGTCTCCACTGCCATTCTCAATGCATCTTCCATTATCTCTCTGATAAGATTCTCATTCATATTCAAATGCCTTATAAACCTATGCCATATTCTTGTAGCCCTCGACACTCACACGCCCACCCCATCAATTTTGGTCCCGCACTCAGGGCACTTTCCATCTTGCAGCCGATTTCGTATCAGTGTTAAACCGTAGCGCTCAATGAGAACGGCCCCGCAGGCATAGCAGTAAGTATTTTCACCTCCTTCACCAGGCACGTTGCCCACGTATACATAGCGCAACCCTTCTTCCATACCGATTTTACGAGCGCGGCGGACGGTGGCTACAGGAGTTCGTGGTTTGTCCAGCAACTTATATGCAGGGTAAAACTGGCTGACGTGCCACGGCACTTCAGGTCCAACGCTCTTCACGAAACGAGCTATGTCACGCAGTTCTTGCTCTCCGTCATTTAGGCCAGGAATAATAAGTGTTGTCACTTCTACCCACACATCGAGTTCTTTCATTAGTTGGATCGTTTTAAGCACCGGCTTGA
>DAOVOU010000271.1 GCA_030629475.1 Desulfobacterales bacterium
GTTGCCAGCAGGTAACCTTTTGGCTCTATTTTCAGGTCTTGCAGTATTGTTGAGCGCTCAAGGGCA
Organism: Desulfobacterales bacterium; assembly: GCA_030629475.1. GTDB lineage: Bacteria > Desulfobacterota > Desulfobacteria > Desulfobacterales. Next base: position 67 of record DAOVOU010000271.1, read on the forward strand.
ATTTCAGTGAACTGTAACACGGCATCGTACATCGTATCCCCCACAAGGTGTAGACCTTTGGTGATTCCCTCTTGCGCCAAGTTGTGCACAGCCGTCTTGGTCGGGCAAAAGAGCAAGTCAGAACAGTGATCCGTGAGCACACGGTTATGTTCTTCAGGCATCTCTCGGTTAAAGGAACGTAATCCCGCCTCCACGTGAGCAAGAGGGAGGCGCAACTTGCAGGCAGCCAAAGCCCCAGCGAGCGTAGAGTTGGTGTCCCCATATACTAAAACCCAGTCGGGCTCTTTGGCCAGCAGCACCTCCTCGATATGTATCAACATGTGCCCCGTCTGCCAGCCGTGGGGACCCGAGCCCACTCCCAGATTTATATCCGGCTCTGAGATACCCAATTCCTCAAAGAAGACCTTTGACATACCATAATCATAGTGTTGACCAGTGTGAATCATAATCTCTGTGTGCCCAGCCTTCTGCAAAGCCTTGCTGACCGGGACAGCCTTAATGAACTGCGGACGAGCACCTACGATCGCCGCCACTTTCATGGCCCACCATCCCTGACGACCCCAGCTGTTTCCCACTTATCTATCACTGCACCAGATGCTCCTCTGGTATTCTACGTAGAAAGGAGTCGTTATGGTCTTCCAGTGTGCCTGTGCCTGTATTGGGTAATCCCCATCAGGATACCCAAGATTCTCAAGCCACCAGCTCCGCCCCTTCAGTCACACAACACTATTTTGTGTGACATCTTGAATTACGTTGTTTTGTTTGAAGCTTGAAGCTGCAGTCTGCGGTCGAAGATAACCATACGCAGACGCACAACTTCGATTCTCCGAATAGGCAAGACGGAACACAACTGGCCCAGGCGCACCTATTCTTTCTTTGCTTCCCAGATCAGGACTCGCGGACGTTTTTTGAGCTCTGGAAGGAGTTTTTTGTGTTCCTGACGGCTCAGGACCAGGGAACGGATCTTGCGTTTAATGTATCGTTCAGTTTTTCTGCTCAGATCGTTGAGATGATACTGGTCAATATTGCCTACCAGCAGCAGGTCGATGATCCCCGTATCCTTTCCCTCAGCATAATCATCGATCAAGTAGGCTAGCTCCAGGTCACCTAGCCGGTTGACAATACCGTCTATGACCTGATCGATGCCCATCACCTTGCTCACCATAGACTTGAGTTCAGGAAACAGGGGATGTTCCGCGTTTGCCATGTAGAAGACCTGGCGCCCGTTTCTTTCGGATTTCAGTAGCTTAGTATGGGTAAGCTGGTTGAGCTCCTCGCGGACCGAGTTACTGGAGACGCCGAACTCTTTCGCAAGTTCCCTGAGGTACGATCGTGTCTTAGGATTAAAGAAAAAACGGATAAGCAGTTTAATTCGGGTTTTTGAGGATATCAGACCTGTAAATAGACTCTCCAATTTTTGCTCCTTTATGAGTAGCTTTTTTACTCATAACATGCCACACAAATCTGGTCAAGACTTTTTTAGGTTATTGCGAAAAACGTGCCAACGATCCTCATTTTATTTGCTATAAAATGAGATTCAGAATTAGAGACTCGGTGGTTTTAGATTAGGGAGCCATTTAGCTACGTTCACGCGTAGGAGAGGCCAGACAAGGAGACCCTTCAACGATGCAAGTGTAATCACCGGCGAGAGAGTTTACCAAAATCAACGGTTCTCAAGTTTGCCACAAGCTTACAAGAGCGTACTATAGGGTATCGGGCTTAAGAGAAGTCCGCAAATGTTCTGAGATAATTTTCGGCAAAGCCAGAGGGCCGTCTGCTTTAGATGATAGTGGATACACGATAAACGGATTAGGCCAAAGTTAGGCCGGGTAGCCTATCATTTGAAATCCACAAGATAGCGCCTGGCCGAAAGTTATGTCTGAGGTGTTGCAAGGACCAATCAGGGACGTTCTTAACAAATTAACTTACTCCAATATTGACTCCTTATTTTTTCATATGTTTCCGAGTAATCCTGACCCCATTGTAATTCATGTTGATGGCAACACCAGATGTCCCGCCAGAAACCCCGGCCGGCTTCTTACACGACACCACGCTGTGCTCTCAAGCAAAATAGATCCCAATGTTTCTTGCTTTGTTCTGTTTACGCGCCTTTTCACTACGTATTTCACCGCCGGGAAAAACATAGGGGTCACACGCCGAATACTAAATTCTGAGACATTCAGTTGTTGCATTTTCTCGTGAAACGCGTATTCCGCAAAACAGGGTTTGGGACCTGGATCGAAAAGGGGTTGCCATAGCCTCCTTTTCGCCTCCCCGTCCGCACCCGTTTCTTCTTTCTTATGGGCTTTCGGTTCCGCCATAGGCGGACTGATCCGTACCAGTCACTCTCCAGGCGTAGGCTCTGGGAACCAGAGGCCCATCAGGATCAAGGTTGTTGTGCTTTATGCATAATCTTTAAAGCACGGGCCTGGCAAAGAGAGTGGGATATGCGTGACATCTTGAAATTCGAGTACTTTTCTATGTAATACAAGCTCATGGCTGATCATAAATCGTCAGTGAACTTGGATACGTTGCTCGATGAGTCTGCCTGCAGCAGCGTAGTCTCGATCTCGCTGTAACCTTCAATGGTCAGCGGACCGGTGTCCCAGGTCAGACGCTCGTATACAGCCAGCCGATATCCACTGGGGAATGCGAGATCACCTATCAGTTCGGCGATTTGACGGCCACGCCGGGCGACAATCAGGCTTGAGCTGACAATATGAGGAAACCGCTGTGAGAGCGTGTAAACAAAGCTCTCGGAGAACCTTGGAGAACCTTGGAGAGAACCTTGGGGACGTTGTTGAATTCGTTGACTTATTCGAAGAACCTCAGGAACGCTGTTGACTCCGTTGACTTTCTGTGGTTGAGGGCAAGTTGGTGGAAGCAAGATAAGTTCACGCCGGTGCGGTCATTCCTCGCTCCGAGGCCCGCGCTCTCCGGGCCGGAGGCGTCAGGTCGCGTCTTTTTATTTAACACAGAAAATGCTAATATCTTCTTTCGATATCGTGGGGTCCTACGTCTATCACGTAGCAGGTATCTTTTTCTATCTTAAGGATTAACCGATAGAAGTAGTCTATGTCTGCCAAATGATACTTGGTACCTTTCTTTTTTCTGAGTCTTAAGGATGGATGTTTTGGGTTTTGCAATAGAAATCGAAGCTGTTTGTCTATTTTGTCTTTTAGCCATTCATCAGCATTCGCATAGAAGTGTTTGAATTTAGCCTCAAAGACTAGCTTCTTAACCACGCGATGGCCTCATCTGCATTGTCAAATGGAGGGGATGTTTTCCCTTCTGAGATGTTTTTTTCGGCATCCCTTAATCTTTTTTGCCAGTATTTTGAATAAAACCAAGCGTCCTCAGAATCAATCAGCGCCGCTTGGGTTAGAATGTCTTTGATCAGATATGGAAGCTTCCTATTTTTCCTTCTTGCCATGTCTTCTAACTTCTTTCTTATATCAGGATCTATTGAAATACTCATCTGTTGTACGCCCATAAAAACCTCCTACAAAAATGTTTAGCTGTGGTATCGCTCCGCAGCAACCTCCATCTTCAAGTTCCTCATAAATTGCCTTGCTCATAGCCCTTTCAATATAGGGACTAATCATATCCATCACCCCTGCCAAATATTCTTTGGATTTGCCTTAAATTAAAACTTCCTGTTTCCAAAACCATCCATCTCTCCGTTAGAAACAATAGAGCACATTGCCACTATTTTATGCTCATTGAATCCCAAGAGTGCTTTTTTGTCAAGAATTTCTTTTCCTTTAATTCCGTTTCTCTGTGGTTCGCACCATAAAGTGTTTTGGGGACGGGGTGGGGTAATGGGGCATAAGCGCTAAGTTATTTTTGCACCGGATGGACTGTGGAAGGTTTACTGAAAAAAATGAACATCGAACATCGAACGTCCAACATCGAATGTTGAATGGGAAAAGATGAAGCAACAGACTTATGACATGTCAGAAAGGTTGCACGAGTATTCGTTGCGAATTATAAAAATCGCTGTACAGCTACAAAATA
>DAOVOU010000196.1 GCA_030629475.1 Desulfobacterales bacterium
GACCTTTCCCAAATTCTCAGCAATCAGAGCATTTAATTTCGCTTCTTCCTTCAACTGCTCTTCAAGCTCCGTTTTCAGCTTCGGATGTCATAAGGGAATGAATTGCACCAATCCCCCTGCAATTATATGGTGCAAGGCTCCCGGAGCCTGCCCGCCATCGCGAGCTCAGGCGAGGCGGGCAGGCATCTATTCGTGATTTTTTAGGCATGTAACCCGAATAACATATTGCACATCATGAATTAAGTTGAATAGTTTAGTACGAATATTCGCCGTCCCGAATATTCGCCCCGGTACTCTCCTTGACATCACTGCTTCGCAAACTGGTAAATGCCCTTCACTTCTCTGTTTAGGAAACTACCCTTTGATGGTGCGTTTATCAAATCGTCGAATATTTGACGTGGCACATCGTTGTAAATATAATATCCACTCGACAAGAATTGCACATGTAGTTCCTGTGTGTCGTCCTCATAGCCAACTGCCTCGATATTGGATGAATCAACGTAGATCATTTCAGGCATCAGTGGTTTCCTTTCCCGTCATGTCGGTTTGGTGCCGCCAGTTGTTGAGAGCAGACTTGTATTGGTCACCGCCGGGCCGCTCTTTGCGCCATGCCTCTGGCATCTCTGGATCGTCGCCGTGCGGACGCTTGCGCGCTTTGAAGAACTGAATCCGTGATGGAATTGGCATGGCCTCGCCCAAAACTATTCCCTCGCCGGTTCGCAATGCCGGTAACATTCCAGATAGGGCTCCTAGGTCATCTGGCATGGCAGCTTCCACCTTAGTTCGGTCAGCGGAGTTTGTGAGTCTTAAAGCAATCATTGTTCCGCACTGGCTCAAGACGGTGCTTTCTATTTCGCCTGGGCGTTGCGTCACAACACAGAGGCCAACTCCATATTTCCGGCCCTCTTTGGCGATTCTAGTAATTGTTCTATGCGCAGCTGACTCTCCACCCTCAGGCAAAAAAATATGGGCCTCTTCGAGAACAATAAGCAGGGGTTGGTTCCGTCCGCTAATCGGCAAGTCGAGTGCCCAATACAACAAGTCGTATACAATTCTGATCAATGTTCCCACGACAGTGGACAACACCTCTGGAGGTAAACCAGAGACGTCCAATACGGTGAGGGGTTTGTCGTGACCAACCCATGATTGTACGAGACCATGCAAATCGCCTTTCACAGCACCGTCCAGATTTGGTAAGAGATCATCACCGGGCTGAAACAAGAATGCAAAGCGAGAATCCTGAAGACGACTCCGCATAAGTTCCAGTTGTTTGCCAATGTTCCTTGGCCTTGGATGGCTGTACGGCGCCTGGCTTCCAGGATTGGGGGCCGGGTATTGGTTCGGCACAAGATTCTCGGCGTCGCCAACTTGAGTTTTCTCGCTGGGCTTTGTACGGGCGTTGTCCTGGAATGTCTGACGCTCGAAATCGTTCAGATCGAACCAGAGTTTCTTCAGACTGAAGGGGATTGGGGAATCGGCTGTTATCGCCGCATCCGGTGGCTTATCCGCAAGATATGCAATAGCCGCCTTCTTCCGTGTAGTAACTTCGTCTCTAACTGCGGTTTCAGCCCCAGGCTGCATTTGTCCTAATGCGATTGCCTGAAGTTCGTCAAAGGGTAAAGCCCAAAAAGGAACGTATAGCGGCAGCTCTCCCTTGCTCTCATCCGGCTTAATCCTGAAAACGCGGCCATATTGTCCGACGGCGGAACCGTATTCACCATGCGGATCAATAACGAGAACGCGCGCCGCTGGGAAGCCCTGAGTTGCAATCGCCTCAAGCAGCACCGCTAGGAAGTTAGACTTGCCCGATCCAGTAGACCCGACCACCGCAGAATGCCTGGTTACCAATCGGCCCAAGTCCAAGTTTCCTGAGATTCCAGATGCAGCAGCAATATGGCCGACGGTGATGGACCGCTCTTCTTTCGTAGATCCGTAAATCACGCGTATGTCTTGCGGCGATACGAGATGAACTTCGTCCTCTATGGTTGGGTACTGGCTAACACCCCTCTCAAAGATACCGCCAATAGACTCACCGAATAGAGTCGCAGAAAGCCACCGATGTCCGGGCGGGCTAGTTGTCTCCTCACTTTGGGGCGCAGCGGCGGCCCCAACAAGAGTACAAACTGCATAGAGTTGTGTGTAACCGAGAGGAATGCGGAGGAATGCTCCGACCTGCCCCATCCTGTAAGAGCGGCCATCCACCATCATGAAGGTTGGCACGTCGTCCCGAAGACGAATCGTGACCACTCCTCCTTTTACGGAGTCCACATGGCCTATCAAGGTTGGCGTTCCTTGTTTCATTGAACATCAGCCCCCATTGAGTTGAGAAAACGACAGAACCAGTTGAAGTCTCCTATGCGCATCCTTCCCATCAAGTCGACCGATACAGCGGCTGGTGAGCCTTTATCTTCCGGTAGACCATTGCTGTCGAAAGCTGTATCCATGAACGAACACGTCTTGTTATCGACCGGCTGACTCAATTGCCAAGGCCCCCACATTCCCGAAATTACGCCACCATTTGGGCCGATTACAGTCAGATTTGAGCGTCGAACAGCAGCTTCGACCAGATCGTCTTCCTCTTTTAGATTCTCAAACTGAAGGGCAATGATGTTTGCCGTGTTCCGGTTGTCCAGTGCACCATACAGAATTGCGTTGATGTGTTCGTCACTAAAACTATACCCGCACGTGATCAGAAGCGCGTGCTCTGAGTTAAGTATTCGCGAGAGTCTGTCAATGTAACCTACATACGGTTGCTTGCGCGACTCGTCATACTTCCGGTGCGAGGGCAGAATCAGTTCGCCGCTTTCAGTGGGAACACTTCTGATAATCCGCTTTCCTGTGGGTCCATTTTCCAGAACCCAATTGACTGAACCGTGCAATTTCCACAAACGAATCCAATTCGCCTTCGGTAATAGGTCTTCGTCATCAAGACATTCGGGATAGAAGAATGGACGGTGAGTCCCGACAAAGCCGTCAAAAACTGGGACGCGTGCTGTCTCGTAGGCTGCCTCAAATAAGAGATCATAATTCGTCGTAAAAACTTCCATCGGTACGGTCCGATTGACTTTCTTCACCCATGAAGCAAATTCATCATGAGGAGTGCGTTTTGGGATTGTTTTTTCTGCGGGGTTGACGATCTTGGCTATGGTAGCGCAGATCGTGTTCTCAAGCCCGATTAGCCTATCTTGATCGAGTCCTACTAAGGTCTCACCCTCGCCAATCGCATCGATCTTCATTCGCACCTTGGAGAGCAGGTCTTCAACGTTGGCAGGACGCCCATCCTTCTTGCACTGACTGACCAGCGTATCCCAAGCGTTTGTTTGATCCTTACCCAAATCGCTGACAGCTTTACGACAGAATTCGGTCAAGCCGTCAATTCCTGGAATTAGCGGTACGTGTTTGGTTTTTTCTCCTACTGGGGGAGCAGGCGCAATATTGACCGCACTTGAAGTTCCTGCACCGAACAGGAAAGAAAGACGCCGGTCGTGCATAGCCAGATGATTCCGCAGATCTTCTATCACTTGTCTTGGATCATGAGTACTCATGCTGTCTTCTCCATAACACTTTCGTGTTTGCTGTCCAACGACCTGGGTAACCAGACGCCGCCCCGGAGTTTGATGAAGGCGCCCACGTTTCTCGGCGTCTGGTTCACCCTTTGGTTAGCTACCCAAACTTGCTAACGTTCTTTTCCGCCCAATCCAAAATATCCACAGGGTCAATTCGTGGTTGCAATAAAGTGTTTACTGTTAAATAAGCGACAAATTCTCCTTTAACAAATACCCTTGGGGGTGTCCTTGAGAATTTATTATATGGACTCAATTGTGAAAACTGGTTCCCGTAATTTGAGAATTTATTGAATATTGACGTTTGTGAAAACTTGTTTCCATACGGGCCAAACCGATTAAATATGGAGTGTGTATCAAACCGGTTTGGTGAAATTTTTCCCAAAAACGTACCATCTTGCGCTTCAATAAAAGACTCTCCAGCCAGTTGTCTTGCCTGGGTTTCTGACTCAATAACCTGGCCGGCAAGCAAAGAATGGATATCATTCTCTAGCGTATAAAGAAACGCTTCTGGTGAAATTACGTTCGCAATATGCGGATTGGCAGTTACGTAACCAAGCAACCCTCCGTTTATAATTAGTTTTGGCGGCGAGGTACTATAAGGATTATTTATACTGTAAGTTCCATACTCACTACCGTACTGAGAATAGGGATTAAATATGCTTGTCGTGCTGTATTGGCTCCCATAAGGCCCGTATTGATTCAAAATCGAGTCAGTGTCATAAGGGTTATCGGTAATTTTGCCCAAAAGTTGTCCATCTTGGCCCATGAGGTAAGAGCCGCCATGAACATAAGTCTGCTTAGCTTGCTCTTCATAAAGCTGGGCAAGCATCTGTTCTAGCAAGTCTTTTGTTCTGTCAGAGGATGACATTATCGCTTCTCCCCGTAAAGACTTTGGAGAAGTTTTTGTATCTCTTCCGCAGCTTTTGCCTTTGGTAACTGCGTTATCAGCATTGGAGCTGTGGCCAACGCTATGTTCTTTTGACGAATCTCCTTTATTTCTTTAAGCGGCCAGTGTAGAAGACCGGTCGTGATAAGTGAAGGCGCTGACCAAGCAAATTGACCAGATACCAGAGCAACCACGAAACAAGATATGCCAGTGCCGAAGAGAGCGACAGTTAATACAATATACGTCCACTCGATGCGCCTATTTTGGGTAAGCACATCGTCAATTCTCGATAATATCTCGTCTGTTGATGCCATGAAAATTCCTTGGGGGCATATAAATTTATCAACTTATTTGCCGGTTAGCGAATATTTTTTAGTTTTTGCTTTCTCCTTGCCTCGAATTACTGATTTGTCGACCTGCCTGTGCGATGCACGCAGACAGGTGGATTGTAGTGACCTGTTGGGCTAAATCCTTTTCATAACTGGGCCGATACATGTTGAAGACTTGCCGGCTTTATTGCCTTCAGTGCGTTATACTCTTTACTTTTTGCCTTATATAGATCCCAACGTAATTGC
>DAOVOU010000227.1 GCA_030629475.1 Desulfobacterales bacterium
AATTTGAAAAAATAGCAAGTCGCATTTACAAACGAACCCTTTCGTGGAGCTAACTATCCAAGCTTCTCCTATCCTTTTCCTTTTGGCGCGTCCTTTGTCCAAAGCAAGCGTCAACACGTTTGACCTTGTTTCCTGTTTCTGCCAACGTACTCTTATAGAACTTGGGCGCTTCGTCCCGATTTTGAGCCGCGTAGTCCCGCCGAAGCGGCATTACATAAAATCGTGAAGCGATGTCATGACTTACCTGTATAAGGATACGGATGTCTTTGAAGAAAACAATCTTTCAGCAGCTAACGGCAGCCACAAAGGCCAAAGATGCTGTCCGGATGAATACCCTGCGCATGTTGCGGGCTGCTATCAAGAACCGCGAGGTCGAACTTCGCACTGAGCTTGACGATCAGGAGATCCTACGCGTGATCCGTACGCAGATCAAGCAACACAGGGACTCCATTCATCACTTTAAAGAAGGTGGTCGAAGCGACCTTGCGAAGAAAGAAGAGCAGGAACTGACCGTATTGATGTCATTCATGCCTGAACAGCTTTCGGAAGAAGCGATTGCCCAGACGGTCACACGGGTTATCGAAGAGCTCGACGCCAAAGACATGAGGGACATGGGCAGGATCATGAAGACACTTATGGCCAGGTTGGCCGGCTCAGCCGACGGCAAGGTCGTAAGTGAAATCGTAAGAAGTCAGTTAAGTAGTTGAGTTTTCGACCACTCAACTGTTCCGGAGGAGCGTCTATTTTGGCTGGTTTTATACCCGAAGATATAGTTGCCCATGTTCGAGACGCAGCAAATATCGTTGATGTGATTGCAGAATATGTTGCCTTAAGAAAAACTGGTAAGAATTTCATAGGGTTATGCCCATTTCATGCGGACAAGAAGCCCTCTTTTACAGTCAGCGAGGAGAAGCAGATATTTCACTGTTTTGGGTGTGGACAGGGCGGCAATGTTTTCAGTTTCCTCATCCAGCACAATAATCTGAGCTTCCCAGAGGCTGTGGGCTTTCTGGCACAAAAATACGGTATTGAAATACCGACCCGGAAGATGTCGCCCACTCAAAAAAAGGAGTTGAAAGAAAAGGAAAGGTTGTTCAAGATTAACAAAGAGGCTGCTGATTATTTCAAGGGAATTTTGTCCCATCCCTCTTCAGGCAAACAAGCAAGGGAGTATTTGGGTAAGCGGCAAATGACACCGGAAGTCATAGACCGCTTTATGCTGGGGTATGCACCGCAGTCGTGGACGGGGCTGACACAATACTTTTCCAGAAGAGGGGTGTCGCGCGATGATCTTGAAAAAACAGGTCTGGTGGTTGCCAAAAACGGGAGATATTATGATCGGTTTCGTGACCGGATCATATTTCCCATTGTTGATATTCATGAAACGGTATTGGGTTTTGGCGGGCGCTGCCTGGACGATAGCCTCCCCAAGTATCTTAACTCACCCGATACACCGGTCTATCACAAGAGTCGAACATTGTACGGGTTGCATGTTGCCAAAGAGGCCTGCCGCCAGAGCGGCTCAGTCTTTATCGTAGAAGGCTATTTTGATTTGCTGGCCTTACACTGTCACGGCATACAAAGTGTGGTAGCAACCCTCGGAACGGCCATGACCCGGCAACACGTGCGCATCATGAAGGGATATGCCCGGCAAATGATCCTCGTCTTTGATTCAGATGAAGCCGGCATAAAAGCTGCTGAACGTAGTCTGCCCCTGTTTCTGGAAGAGAAGGTTGATCCTCGCATATTGATTCTTCCCGAAGAAAAGGATCCGGATTCCTATGTCTTTGAAGTTGGTGCCGATGGGTTTCTCAAAGCTACTGAAAAGGCATTAGGAGTCATGCCATTTCTTATAGCGTCTGCCATCAAGAAACATGGCCTTTCTCTGGAAGGCAAGGTGCGTATTATTGAAGCATTGAAAGGGCCTCTTGGCTCTTTGCTCGACGGCGTAAGTCGTTCGGTCTACATAAGGGATTTAGCCGAGCGCCTGGACATCGATGAATCGGCCATCCTGGAACAGGTCCGGGCTTCAGCAACAAAGGACAAAAAGGCGGTCTCTTCACCCAAGCCACGGCACAACTCAAAACTTGAAGAGGCCCTTGTTGCAATCATGCTGCAATGCCCGGAGATGGTCTCCGGTTTTAATCCGCGAGAAATTGTAGAGGGGCTTGAAACAGTCGAGCTTAAGGAATTAGGGCGTATGATTTTGCAGAAATCCAGTTCAGACCGACCTGTAACAGGTGCTGATTTGATCGCACAGACTGATGACGCCCAGATCAGGAACTTGATATCTTCTCTGCTAATGGAGGAGATCCAGACGGATCGTGACAGTTGTCACAAGATTGTGAGACAGTACCAAGCCCGCCTTAGAAAGAGGCACATTAGACTACTTTCAAAAAAGATCAAAGAGGCCGAGAGGACCAACAACCAGGAGTTGTTGAATCAACTCCTTGCTGAGAAACAAGAATGGGCTCAACAGCACCTGGCTTCGTCCGGCTGAGGCGGAGTCGAGTAGTTAACCACTCGACGACTCGACCACTCGACTAAAGTCGTAGGAATTGTCCGCCGCAGGCGGATACAAATTTCGATACGTTCAGTTAGGTCTCGAGGGAGATTCTTATGGCCAGCAGGTCCAAGCTTGAAAATTTGAAACAACTGATAACCAAAGGGAAAAGGCATGGCTACCTTACCTATGAAGAGCTCAACGATGCCTTGCCGGAAGGTGCAGTTTCCCCTGATCAGATCGATAAAATGATAATGGTCTTTGACGAACTTGATATCGCAGTGATCGACGGGAGCAAAATCAAAGCATTTCAGCCAGATGTGGAAAAGAAGATCCGGGAAGAGAAGCCAGAGACGCCTCCGGAGCCAGAGCGAGATGTATTTGGCAGAGTCACTGATCCTGTCAAAATGTACCTCCGTGAGATGGGATTGGTATCTCTACTGAGTCGAGAGGATGAGGTAGTGATCGCCAAGCAGATAGAAGCAGGGGAACAGGAAGTATTGAAGACCCTCGTGCAGTCTACGGTGGGGGTAGAAAAGATTACCAGTCTGGGTGATCCCCTCTTGAAAGGCGAGATTCGCCTCAGGGATGTCTTGCGGGACGTGGATGAGATCGATGCCTTTGTCCAAGAATCGGTGCATACGGAAAAAATTTGCAAGATTGTTGATGCTATCAAAGAAATCCACCAGGAGAACGCTCAGTATCGAGATTCCCTGTTCGCTACCAGGATGGACTCCGGTGCCCGTCGAAAAGTGAGGCGCTCTATAAATCGCAGGAACCACAAGATCTTCGAACTCATCAAGGATTGGAGATTGGATGCCAGGTTGATCAATGCTGTTGTATATGGGATCAAACACCATATCGACAGGTTTGACAGCCTGGAACAGGAGTTTGCAAAATGTGCTGCACAGTTAGGAGTCACGTTGACCGAGATGCGCGAGGGTTGTGACCAGAAAACAAAATTTGTCGCGAAGTTATTGAAGCAGCGTAAACCGAAAAAAAACGAAATTCCAGCCCTGGTCAATCGCGCCAGTCAGATAGTAGAAACCGTTCATCAAGAAAAGCTCCGATTGAAAATGAATAGCCAGGGCCTGAAGCGCGTGCTGGCCCGAATTGAACAGGGTCAGTACAATACCAGAATTGCCAAAGGAAAAATGATCAATGCCAATTTGAGGTTGGTGGTCAGCATTGCAAAGAAGTATACCAATAGGGGGCTTCAGTTCCTGGACCTGATTCAGGAAGGAAACATCGGCCTTATGAAGGCTGTGGACAAGTTTGAATACCGGAGGGGCTATAAGTTCAGCACATATGCCACCTGGTGGATCAGGCAGGCCATCACAAGGGCTATTGCCGATCAGGCCCGAACCATCCGAATTCCGGTCCACATGATCGAAACGATCAACAAGCTGATTCGGACCTCTCGCTATTTGGTGCAGGAGCTGGGCCGTGAACCGACGCCAGAGGAAATCGCTGACAAAATGGAATTTCCCCTGGAAAAAGTGCGCAAGGTCTTGAAGATTGCCAAGGAGCCTATATCTCTGGAGACACCTATTGGAGAGGAAGAGGACAGTCATCTCGGGGATTTCATAGAGGACAAGAAATTTATGTCACCTTCTGAGGCTGCTATCAATCTGAACCTGGCCGAGCAAACCCGAAAAGTGCTGGCAACCCTGACACCCCGTGAAGAAAAGGTGCTACGCATGCGATTCGGGATAGGAGAGAAGTCAGACCATACGCTTGAAGAGGTGGGAAAGGATTTTGCGGTGACCCGAGAACGGATCAGGCAGATCGAGGCAAAGGCTTTAAGGAAGCTGCGCCACCCTACAAGGAGCCGCAAGCTGAAGGCCTTCCTGGAAATTTGACACATTCAATTTTCTTGACAAGACGGGTTATTGTGACTATAAATACACCACCCCCTCCCAAACCCTCCCCCCCTGGCCCAGACCGGGTTTTCAAGGGCAACAGCTTGTTTCGCGGAGGTCGCGCCAGGGCGGGCTTGAAGGGGGAGGGCAGGGTGGGGGTGTTAACCGGACCTTTCGGGCCCATAGCTCAGTTGGAAGAGCCACCGGCTCATAACCGGTAGGTCCCTGG
>DAOVOU010000212.1 GCA_030629475.1 Desulfobacterales bacterium
ACCTTCGATCCCCGCCAGTTTGAGGCTTACGCTTATGCCAGTCACCCCAATGTTATCACGTCCATGGAGTTTGAACGACTCTTGAGCGCAGGCGGCCCTACTGCCGGTCACGTGGAGAGACCTTCTGACCTGGCCCTCCGGGGTGAGATTGTTAGGGCGGAGAAAGGGGTGAAAAAACTGGACCGCCAGTTGAAGCAACTGGAAAAGAAGCACGGCAAGCCCACTGCCGAGGTAGTCGAGCAGTTCAAGGCAGGAGCCGAGGACGAGGATTACAAGAGCTGGGCCTCGCTGGCTGAAAAGTTTGCCGCCTCGGACAACAAACTCGCCGCGCTAAAAGAGAAAGAGGCAGCGTCCCATGCCCCTAGAAAGATTGCCTGGCTCCAGTGCGTGGGCTCCCGAGACATCAACCGCTGTGACAATGCTTACTGTTCAGGTGTCTGCTGTATGTACGCCATCAAGGAGGCGGTCATTGCCAGGGAGCACGCCAAAGACGGGCTGGACACGGCCATCTTTTTCATGGACATGCGCACCCATGGAAAGGAATTCGATCAGTATTACAACCGGGCAAAAGAAAGTGGTGTCCGTTTCATACGCTGCCGGGTGCACACTATTGACCCTGTGGCCGGTTCAGACAACCTGCAGATTCGCTACGCTACGGAAGACGGCAAAGTTGAAACAGAAGAGTTCGACATGGTGGTGCTCTCTGTCGGGCTTGAGTCCCCTCCTGGTACGGCAGAGCTGGCAGAGAAGATGGGGATCGAGCTGGATCACTACAAATTTGCCCGCACCGGCAGCTTTGCTCCTGTGAGGACGTCTGTCCCCGGGATCTATGCCTGCGGGGCATTGCAGGGCCCCAAAGATGTTCCCTTTTCGGTGATGGAGGCCTCGGCAGCGGCTGGTGCGGCAGCCAGCGGGCTTGCCCAGGCGCGTCACAGCCTGGTAAAGGAAAAGACCTTCCCGGAGGAGCGGGATGTCAGCGCTGAGCCAACCCGGATCGGTGTTTTTGTTTGCAACTGCGGGATAAACATCGGTGCCGTGGTGCGTGTGCCTGAAGTGGCCGACTATGCCAAAACGCTTCCGAACGTGACCTATGTTCAGGAGAATCTCTTCTCCTGTTCCCAGGATGCCATAGAGCAACTGATTGGGGTGATCAAGGAGCAGGACCTCAACCGTGTAGTGGTAGCCTCCTGCTCGCCGCGCACCCATGAGCCGCTCTTCCAGGAAACCTTGCGCGACAGCGGTCTGAATAAGTACCTCTTCGAGCTGGCCAATATCCGCGACCAGTGCTCCTGGGTGCATTCGAGTGATCCTGATGCTGCCACTGAAAAGGCCAAGGACCTGGTCCGGATGGCAGTTTCCCGGGCCTCACTCATCGAGCCCCTCCCCATGCCCTCGGTGTCGGTAACCCCGGCGGCTTTGGTGGTAGGGGGCGGTGTGGCCGGGATGGTGTGCGCCCTCACTATGGCCCAGCAGGGATTCAAAGCGCATATTGTCGAGGAAAAGGAACGCCTTGGTGGCCACGCCCTGAAGTTGAATAAAACCTGGAAGGGCGAAAGTATACCGGAGTATGTCAGCAAACTCATCGATGACGTAACCGGGCACGAGAACATTGAGGTGCACCTCAATGTCAAGCTCAAGGAGGTTTCCGGTTTCATCGGCAACTTCAAGACAACGATTGCCCTTAATGGTACAGGGGAAGTTCGGGAGCTTGAGCACGGCGTTGCAGTGCTGGCAACCGGCGCCCATTCCATCAAGCCGGATGAGTATCTTTATGGCAGGAATGACCGGGTCTTCCGATGGCACGAGCTTGATGAGGCCTGGGAGAGTGACCTTGTCAAGAACGCCGGGAGTGCAGTCTTCATTCAGTGTGTGGGCTCCCGGGAGCCTGGGCGGCCTCACTGCAGCAAGATTTGCTGCACTTTCTCGGTGCAGAAGGCGGTAGAGCTGAAGAAACGGAACCCGGACATAGATGTGTACATCCTTTACCGGGATATGCGAACGTACGGTGAACGGGAGGATCTATACAGAGAGGCCCGGGCCCTGGGCGTGATCTTTATCCGGTACGACCTGGAGAACAAGCCGGTGGTTACAGAAACCGAGGGAGGCGCCCTAAAGGTCACGGTGACGGATCCCATCCTCGGGCGGCCCATCACCCTCAAGCCTGACTTTATCACCCTGGCCACAGCCATCTATACCCGTGGTGCTGAAGAGCTGGCCAAGCTCTTCAAAGTACCCCTCAGCCAGGACAATTTCTTCCTCGAGGTCCACATGAAGCTGCGGCCTGTGGATTTTGCCGTCGATGGCGTCTTTGTCTGCGGTATGGCCCATTTCCCCAAACCGATTGAGGAATGCATCGCCCAGGCCCAGGCGGCGGCGGCTCGGGCTGCTACCATCCTGGCACAGAAGACCGTGGAGGTAGAAGGGGTCATATCCACCGTGGACCAGGCCCTATGCCGGGGCTGCGGCAAGTGTGTGGAAGTGTGCCCTTACGGCGCGCCGGAATTGATAGAACTCAGGGAAGGCATCAAGGTTTCTCAGATCCGGGAGGCTATGTGCAAGGGCTGCGGCGCCTGCGCTGTGGCCTGTCCAACCGGGGCCGCTGATATCCGCCATTTTACGGACACGCAGGTGCTTACCATGGTGGAGGCTGCCCTCGGCGGGTAGATTCAGATAAAGGAAAAGAGATCATGAGTGGAGAGTACGAGCCAAAAATTATTGCTTTTTGTTGCAACTGGTGTGCTTATGCCGGCGCTGATCTGGCTGGCGTCAGCCGCTTTCAATATCCCCACAACATCCGTATAATCCGGGTGATGTGTACGGGCCGGATCAACCCTAACTTCATTCTGAAGGCATTTCAATTGGGCGCCGATGGCGTTCTGGTAAGTGGCTGACACATCGGCGATTGCCATTACCTGGATGGTAATGAGAAAGCGATAAAGATCATCGAGATGACGCGTCAATTGCTGGCGCTTGTGGGGATCGACAATGAGCGTCTGGCCCTGGAATGGGTTTCGTCTGCCGAAGGGGGCCGTTTTGCCGAAGTCGTCACCTCTTTCACCCAAAAGGTGAAGGACCTGGGGATGTCTCCCTTGCGAAAAGCCGCATGAACGTGAAGCTGCCGGCTTCGCGGCGATTTGGAGTATTGGAGTGATGGAGTATTGGAGTGATGGACACAAAGTGTAATGTTTTCAAGCCGTCAGGCGTAACCTTTGTAAGTTCTCAATAAGTTCGGGCAATCATAACCGGATCACGGCTTTGAGCGAATGACAATGGCTATTGGCTTTTGGAGTTTAGGCGTAAGCCTTTTATAAAATCCTTACGGATAAACTCCACCCAAACTTATTGAGAACTTACCAACCTTTGCGCTAAACGAGCTACGCAATCGCAACCCTTTGACGAATATTTGCAGTTGTAGCGATTCCAAAAGGTTAAATGCCAATGGGAGCTAAACAATGAGCATGGAACAAGTGATAAACGACCTGATAAATGAAACAAAGGCTTACTACTGTTTGGACTGCGGCGTTTGTACGGGTAGTTGTCCGGTAGCGCGCTTTTTACCCGCATTCTCACCCCGCCTGATGGTTGAAAAGGCCCTTATGGGCAAGGCCGAAGATTTCCTGACCGATCCGGATGTGTGGTCGTGTTTAACCTGTGCCCGATGCACCCATAGGTGCCCGGCCAACATAGACTACCTGGAATTTACCAGGGGGATCAGAGAAGAAGCATTGAAGCTTGGCAATAAGAGTACGCCTGCCCACAGTGGTATGTTCCAGTCAATAATGGAAATACAGACATCTAAGATCAAGCAGGACAGGATTGCCTGGGCAAAGGACGCCGGCAACATTGTAGACAAGGGGGAATACTTCTACTTTGTAGGTTGCCTCCCCTATTTTAATGTTGTTTTCCCAAGTTTTGAATCGCAACCATTAGATATTGGACGAAATGTCATCAAGATCCTCAATAAATTGGGCATTGAGCCGGTAGTTAGTAATGACGAGAAATGCTGCGGCCACGATATGCTGTGGAATGGCGAGGTTGAAACCTTCAAGAAACTGGCAGCAGCCAATATTGAAGTGATCAAAGAAGCAGGGAGTAAAAAGGTCATTTTTAATTGCCCGGAAGGATATTACATCTTTAAGAATTATTATACAAAATACTTTGGAGACCTCGGTTTTGAGGTTGTTCACTTTTATGATTTTCTGGCTGAAAAGTTGAAGGCCGGGGAATTAACATTAGCAAAATCGAATGGTGTGGTGACGTATCAGGATCCGTGTCGGCTGGGGCGGATGGCAGGTATATATGAGAGCCCCCGCGACGTTATAAACGGTGTTGCCACCTCCTTTGCGGAGATGGAAAGGAGCAGGGAAAATTCTGTTTGCTGTGGGACTACCGGATGGATAAACTGTTCCACCTGCTCAAGGGAAATCCAGGGCAACAGATTGACAGAGGCCATGGCAACCGGGGCGGGCACTTTGATTACTGCCTGCCCCAAATGCAATATTCATTTTAATTGTGCTGCAAGTTTCATAGATGGTATCGACATAAAGATCAGAGATCTGACCGAGCTGGTGGTTAATGCAATGAACGGTGAATAAAATCGCTACGCGATTTTATGTAAGGAGGACAGGTTATCGTGAACAAAGATATACTGGTCATCGGCGGTGGGATAGCCGGAATGCAGGCTTCCCTTGATCTGGGAGACATGGGCCTTCAGGTCCATCTGGTCGAAAAGGAGACGTGTATCGGCGGCAAGATGGCCCAGTTGGACAAGACCTTTCCTACAAATGACTGTGCCATCTGAATCC
>DAOVOU010000170.1 GCA_030629475.1 Desulfobacterales bacterium
AGCATTGAAGCAAACCTATCTCAGATTGGATAGCGTCTATCGATTAGAGGAAAAGTATTCGGTCAGGGAGCAGACTTTTCTGGGCATTGTTCCAAGGGCGGTTGAGTAGTTGAGTGGGGAAGGTGACAAATGAGGAATGACAAATGACAAGTGATAGCGAACAAAGAGAGCATAAGGATTTTGACCGAGAATACGGCCTGGCCGAACTTCTTTCAACGTCTGTGCTTGATGAGCTGTGTGCGGAGATACAGAAGGTTTCCCCTATTCCTGTTCTGGTGCTGTTGCCGGATGGCACCCCATACTATACCAGGGGATCTCTGCAACAGGATGAGGCGGCCTCTCTGCGCAAGATCTTGCACCGAGAAAGGATTGATACGACGAAGATATTGAAATCGGCACGGGGCAAGATCACCATCTTCCCCGTCACGCACGAGCTTGAAACCATAGGCTATCTGGTCCTCGGATACGAGAAAGATGGGGATCGGTCATCATGTCCGGTCATCCCGTTGGGGTCCCTCTTGCTGAAGGTTTTGAATCATCTTATAGTCTATAAGTATAAGAGTGTCTTGACCGCAGGGCTTCACGGGCAGGTGGTCGAGGAATCGTATGAACAACTGAGGGAAAAAGCCGCTCTCCTGGAAAAGTCAGAGCAGAAGTACCGGCTTCTGGCCGAAAGCCTTGAAATAGAGGTAGAAAGGAAAACAAAGGAAATAAAAGAGACCCAGACCCAGTTACTCCAGCAGGAAAAAATGGCCTCCATTGGCCAATTGGCTGCCGGTGTAGCCCATGAGATCAATAATCCCATGGGATTTATCAGCAGCAACTTGAATACCCTGGAGGAGTATGCCAGGGATATCCGGTCATTGATTGAGCAATACAGGCCCCTTATTTCAGGGCTAAACGAGACCATGGTTGTCGAAGAAGGTCGAGCGGCGATTTCAGAAACACTGGACCGTATTGTCGCACTGGAAAAGGACATGGACATCGATTTTGTCCTGGATGATATCCCGAACCTTATGAAAGAGTCCCAAGAGGGCGCTGAACGTATCAAAAAGATCGTGATCGACTTAAAGGATTTTGCCCATCCAGGCGATCAAGAGCTGAAATACGCCGATATCAATCGCAGCCTCGACTCCACGCTGAACATTGTGTGGAATGAGCTCAAATATAAGAGCACTGTGACAAAAGATTATGGGGACCTTCCCCAGGTGCGGTGCTATCCCCAGCAGCTCAACCAGGTCTTTATGAATCTTTTAGTAAATGCAGCCCAGGCCATAGAAAAACAGGGCGAGATAAACATTATGACAAGGGCACTAGATGGAAAAGTAGAGATTGCGATAAGTGACACCGGATCAGGCATCCCTGAAGAGAACCTCTCCAGGATATTCGACCCCTTTTTCACCACCAAGGAGGTGGGTAAAGGGACAGGTTTGGGCCTCAACGTTGCGTATAACATTATTAAGAAACACAAGGGGGCTATTGATGTGGAGAGTGAGGTGGGGAAGGGAACTACGTTTACGATCCGAATACCTGTTGATGGTCATTAGTCATTGGTTGAGTGGTTGAGTGGTTGAGTGGTTGAGTAGTTGAGTGGTTGTACCGAGGAAGGGAGGAAAAGGATGTCCAAACAATTAAGGAGTGATTTTCGCGACCTGGATGTATGGAAGAAATGTCGGGACATATCAACCAATAACGAGAGGTCAACATGTCCAGATTAGCGTCGCTTTTCATTGGGAAGGAAAAGGATTCAGAACAACCGAACGTGCATGAGGCGGTCGAGGCGGGCAAGACCACTTATAAGATCCTGTTCGTCGATGATGAAGATAATGTGCTAAAGGCCATGCGGCGCATTTTCAGGCAAGAAAACTATACCATATTGACCGCAGGTTCTGGCGACGAGGCTCTGAAGCTTCTCGAAAAGGAACCGGTCCACATCGTAATATCCGATCACCGCATGCCGGGCATGACCGGGGCAGACCTGTTACGCAAGATGAAGGAACTGTACCCTCAGACGATCAGGATCATGCTGACCGGACATGCCGACGTGAACGCGATCATGGGGGCCGTCAATGAGGGGGCTGTCTACAAGTTTATCACCAAACCCTGGAATGACGATGACCTCCGTCTTACCGTCAGTCTCGCATTAGAGCAGTATGATTTAATCCAGGAAAATAAGGCATTAAAAGAGCAACGGGAGGCTCAGAAGAAAAAGATCAAGCAACTGAGCCGCTTTGTAAACGTCAACCGGAGCCAACTTGGGCGCATGCTGCTGCGAAAAAAACTTATCCAAAAGGAGGATCTGGATAAGGCCATAGCGGTGCAGGCGAAAACAAATAAGATTTTGCCAAGGATCCTGATAGACATGGGGATAGCGGATGAAGCAACCATCATGAAGACAATTCAATCAGAGCTGGGAATCAACCGGGTCTATCCGAATGAGTTTACGGTGCCAAAGGAGCTGGCATTACTCATCCCCAAAGAAATCTGTGAGAAAAACGTACTCGTGCCCCTCAAACGTGCGGATGGCCGGTTGGTTGTAGCCATGGCCGATCCCACTGATTATATGAAGATGGATGATCTGAAGTTTATTGCCGGAGTCCCGATTCAAGCTGTTCTATGCACCGAGAAAGAGATCACCGATAAGCTACAGGATGTTTACGGGGAGGCAAATATCGTTGAGGAGGTCATATCCGAAATCGATATGTCCGACCCGTATGATTCGATAGAGATTATCTTAGACGAAGGGGACGAAGAAACGGATATTGATGAATTACTGCGCGCCAAGGATCAGCCGCCTGCCATCCGGCTCGTGAATGCCATTGTTTCAGAAGCCCTGCGCCACAATGCATCTGATGTGCACATTGAGCCCAAGACCAAGAATGTGATGGTGCGTTACCGCATAGACGGACTCCTTTATGATAAAATCAACATCCCGCTTACAATGCATGCCTCCATTGTTTCCAGGATCAAGGTCATGTGTGAGTTGGACATAGCGGAACGGCGGAGGCCCCAGGATGGCCGCGTGACCGTAAAGACTTCCTCGAGAATGGTAGACATGCGCATTTCCACACTTCCCACGATTACCGGGGAAAAGGTGGTGCTGAGGATACTGGATAAAAATGCGGCCATCAAGGATGTCACAGAGCTGGGTGTTTCGGACAGGGATCTGGTGAAACTCGTGCGATTGGTTTCACAGCCTCAGGGGGTTATCCTTAGTACAGGGCCCACCGGCAGCGGCAAGACCACTACCCTGTATTCGCTCTTGCGGCATGTGGCAACTGTTAGCAAGAATTTTACCACGATTGAAGATCCGGTGGAGTATTACATGAGCATGGCTGAGCAGGTACTTGTCCGGGAAAAGATTGGTCTTCGCTTTCCCGATATCCTGCGGGCCCTCTTACGGCAGGACCCTGATGTGATTATGCTGGGCGAGATACGGGACTTTGAAACCGCGGAAGTGGCTCTTCACGCGGCCATGACAGGCCACCTGGTTCTGAGTACCCTGCACACCAACAGCGCTATAGCCTCTATTACACGCCTGAGGGACCTTGGGATCAAACCTTATGTAATCAACGAAGCCCTTACCGGTATTATTGCCCAACGGCTCGTGAGGCGCATCTGCCCGCACTGCAAGGTAGACGATGATCCTCCTCAAGAGGTGTTGCATGCCTTAAGACTGGACAAGAAAACCCTTGATATTACGCCGCAAAAAGGGACCGGGTGTCAGCACTGTAACCAGACCGGATATACAGGAAGAATAGGGATTTTTGAGGTGTTCCAGGTGGATGAGGAACTCAAGAGAATGATTTACAGGGATGCCGGTCAGATAGAACTTCTCAGGGCTGCACAGTGGTCTGGTATGAGCACACTCCTGGAAGACGGCATTGATAAGGTAAGAAAAGGGATCACGACCTGTGTGGAGATCCTGAGGATTCTTGGGCCACAAAACACTCTGGAAATCCCATGCCCGCAATGTGGTGTTCGCCTTGAAGAACGGTTTCAATTTTGCCCGTTTTGCGGTGGTGCGATCATTCCATGCTGTGCTGGTTGCGGCAAATTTTTGACCGGGACCTGGGAGACCTGTCCATACTGTGGGGAGAAAGTGGTCATTGGTCATTAGTTATTGGTTGAGTAGTCGAATGGTTGAGTGGTTAAGTGGTCAGTGGTCAGTGGTCAGTGGTCGGAAGTCAGTGGTCAGTGGTCAGGTGAGAAGTGTAATGCAAGACCGAAGCGTACTTTTTGTAGATGATGAGGCAAATAGCTTGAACTCCCTCAGGAGGCTTCTGAGAAGTGAGGCGTATCAGTCACTTTTTGCCCGAAGCGGGAAAGAGGCACTCCATTTTCTGGAGAGCGAGAGCATTCATGTCATTATCGCTGATCTGGGCATGCCGGACATGGATGGACTGGCATTGCTCAAGCAGGTCGAGCAAAAGTATCCAGACACGATTCGCCTGGTATTGTCAGGTCTCCATGATAGCGATTCCATTCTTGATGCCATTAACAGGGGGAACGTATACCGTTACATTCTCAAGCCATGGGATGACATGGAACTGAAGCTAATTGTGAGACAGGCGATTGACCTATTCAGCCTGCAACAGGAAAGAAGGGACCTGCTTAAAGAACTGGAGGAACATAACCGGTTATTGGAAAAGAGGGTGGAAGAAAGAACCAGGCAGTTCCTGGCTATTGAGAGAGAGGCGGAGATTGGCAAGTACGCGTCACAAATCGTTCATAACCTGAATAACCCTCTTCAGGGCATCCATGGTGGGTTGGACATAGCCGATCTGATGATGTCCGATGATAATCCAGACTTGAAAAAGCTGCGAAAATGCCTTCACACTGCCAAAGCGAGCGCCCTTGATTTAAAAGAGATAATTGCGGGCATCCTGATTCACGCGAGGAAAAAGGACCTCCACGGGACCGAACAGACTGACATAAACGAGATTCTTAAAAGAGAACTCGATTTCTTCAAGCTGGGCCCTGTCTATAAATACAAGGTAGAAAAGCACGTTGACCTTTCAGATAACCTCCCGCAGATTTCAGGAAATCCGATCCAGATCAAACAACTTATAGATAACCTTGTAAAGAATGCGATTGATGCAATGGAGAATTCTCCTGAAAAACGGCTGACTGTCGAAACCCATCCGGAAGAAAAGGCTGTGGTGATAAGAATATCCGATACGGGTGAGGGGATTGCAGAGGAAGACCTGGGCAAAATATTTTCCCCGGACTTTACCACCAAGCCGATTGGTAAGGGGACAGGTCTCGGCCTGGCAAGCGTAAAAACCATGGTGGAGGCCTATTCAGGTGACATCCAGGTGGAATCGAGAAAGGGTGAAGGAACAACGTTTACTGTGAGAATGCCCGTAGATCGGAAAGAATAATCAGTCTCCCAGATTGTCACGATGGAGAACTTAGTTCGCTTCGCTCACAATTGGAATAATGGAAT
>DAOVOU010000185.1 GCA_030629475.1 Desulfobacterales bacterium
GTATATACTCGCGTACACACACCCCGTTTCTGAGGACATTGTTGAAGAGCCGGCGTGTGAGCCTTTTTCCTCACACGCTCCCGGCCCTTCTTTACCAACTGATTGATGGTCGGCATAAGATTTACCCCGTAATAGTGTTTATTGTGTTTGTTGTGTTTGTTGTGTTCACAGGCGCAATATCGACAATCTTTTGTCGATATTGAATAACTTATTGCATATGTTGACCAAAAAAACTGGAAAACATGTAACAAGTTTCAAGTTTCATCCCATACATTGAAATAACTGGCCTGAAGGGACCACCTTTTCCGAGCGAAGTCTTGGGCAACGCATCGGGTCTTAACCCAACAAACTCAAAAAACTCAACGAACACAACAAACTATTTACGGCCCGCCGCGCCCTGGAACCCGGGCGCAAAAAATTTTTATTTTTAGCACCTGTATTTTCCCATGTCAACTATTTTTCTCCTCTTTTCTCACGCCTGGGCCACCTCATCCGCCTGACCTGCTTCTAAGTCGTCCACGCCCTCCGATTCTTCTCCCCTCTCCTCAGATTCCAACACAACACTGGCCCCTCTATATTGGGTCATTCCTGTACCGGCTGGTATGATACGCCCCATGATCACATTCTCTTTCAGGCCCTTCAAGTGGTCAACCTTGCCCGCAATGCTTGCTTCCGTGAGCACCTTCGTAGTTTCTTGAAATGATGCTGCAGAGATAAAGCTCTCAGTGCTGAGCGACGCCTTGGTAATTCCTAAAAGCAGAGGGTTGGCGACCGCAGGCTTGCCACCCCTGGCTACCACCTCCCGGTTGATCTCTTCAAAACGCATCTTATCGACATGTTCTTCCAGAATAAAGTCTGTATCCCCCGGATCAACTATCTTTACCCGCCTCAACATCTGGCGCACGATCACCTCGATATGCTTATCATTGATTCGAACACCCTGTAGACGATAGACCTCTTGGACTTCGTCTACCAGATATCGGGCCAGGCGAAGGTCCCCCTGGATATTCAAAATGTCATGGGGGTTGGCGGATCCCCCCATCAAGGCGTCGCCCGCCTTGAGGTAATCCCCCTCCAACACGCTAATGTGTTTGCCTCTCGGAACCAGATATTCTTTTTTCTCACCAACATCAGGGGGCGTTATGGTGATCTTCTGCCTCCCCTTGGCTCCTTTGGAAACACTCACGTACCCATCAATCTCGGTTAGAATCGCAGCCTCTTTTGGTTTTCGACACTCAAACAGCTCGGCCACACGGGGAAGGCCACCTGTAATATCCTTGGTCTTGGTGGTCTCCCGGGGAAGCTTGGCAATAACATCCCCGGCATTGACCGTATCCCCTTCAGATACCATCAGAATCGCTCCCACCGGGAGGAAATAACGCGCATCGCCCCCAGAGGGCAGTTTGGCCGTTTTACCTTTCTCATCTTTTATGGAAATCCTTGGGCGAACGTCTGCGTCTTTAGTTTGAACGATCACTTGACTCGCCTTGCCTGTCACAGGGTCAACCTTCTCCTGCATGGTCGTCCCTGGCAAGATATCCCCATACTTCAGGACACCGCCTACCTCGGTAAGAATCGGGGTCGTGTAGGGATCCCACGTGACGAGCAGATCACCAGCCTTGACATCGAGGCCGTCTCTGGCCACAAAGTGGGCACCGTAGATGACCGGATATCGCTCCCGCTCTCGGTCCTGATCGTCCACAATGGCAAACTCCCCCCCTTGACGGTTCATAACCACAAACTCCCCACGAGCATTCTCAACCGTATTTATGCCAACGTATTTAACCCGACCAGCACTTACAGCCCTGAAATCTGCCTCCTCTGCTGCGCCACGGGCTGTGCCGCCAATATGGAATGTCCGCATAGTGAGCTGTGTGCCGGGCTCCCCAATAGACTGCGCTGCCAAGATCCCGATTGGCGTGCCAATCTCTACGGGCTGGCCATAAGCCAGATCACGGCCATAACACTTGCAACATGCGCCATCTGCGGATTTACATGTCAGCATGGAGCGAATCTTAACCTTGGTAAGACCTGCATTGTCGATCCTGGCGACCTTCTCTTCGTCAATCTCTTCATTGGCACGGACCAGCACCTCATCCGTGTAAGGATCCCGAATATCCTCTAAGGCCACCCTTCCGAGCACTCGTTCACCGATCTTTTTGATAATTTCGCCTCCCTCTACAAGAGGCTCCACCTCAATCCCTGTCAGCGTTCCACAATCCTCTTCGGTGGTCACACAGTCTTGAGCAACATCCACCAGCCGACGAGTCAGGTATCCTGAGTTTGCTGTCTTAAGAGCTGTATCGGCCAGGCCTTTCCGTGCACCGTGCGTTGAGCTAAAGTACTGAAGCACGGTGAGCCCCTCCCGGAAGTTGGCCGTAATGGGGGTCTCAATGATCTCACCAGAGGGTTTGGCCATCAGACCTCGCATCCCTGCTAACTGTCGCATCTGGTCCTTGCTGCCCCTTGATCCTGAATCGGCCATCATGTAGACAGCATTGAAGCTCTCTTCCTTGATCGGCTGGCCCTCTTCGTCCAACACTGGCTGGCCTTCCTTGTCCACAAGGGGAACAATCTTCATCTCTTCCATCATCTCGTTGGCCACATCAGTGGTCGCCTTTGCCCAAGTGTCAACAACCTTATTGTACTTCTCCCCGCGGGTTATCAATCCTTCGATATACTGCTCGTTGATCTCGGCAACCAGTTGTTCGGCCTTCTTGATGATGTCCCATTTGTCGTGAGGAATGACCATGTCATCCACGCATATGGAAATGCCTCCCCGAGTAGCATATCGATAGCCGATGTCCTTCAACCGGTCTGCAAGGATGACCGTGGCTTTACCCCCCAGGGTTCGATAGCAGTAGTTGATCAGCTGGCTCAGAGCCTTCTTGTCCATCACCTTGTTGATAAGCTCAAAGGGAAGTCCCACTCTCTTTCCCATGCCTTTGAATATGTGACAGCTCCCATTAGCCTTGATGACATCACTGAGCTCACCAACATCAAGGGCAAATATTGCCTCTGTATCAGATGGATTTATCGCGTATACCTCTTCAAGTTGCTCGCGCTGCACAAATCCCATGTCACCATCCTGGGCACGATCCCCGCTTTCTGAGATCCTTTGTACCATCTGGACAAAATCCTCACCCTCTTTCAGATCAGCAAGGGCTCCTCTGGCCTCCTTCTCCGAAGAGACTATTATGTGACGTAACTGCACAACCGGTTCATGAGGAAGGATTTCTCGAAGGATCACACGCCCCACGGTGGTCTCCACCCGCTGGCCATCAATGCGAACTACGATTCTGGCATGAAGGTCTACCTCGTCCGCATCGTAAGCAGAGCGCACTTCTTCGGAATTGGCAAAAACCTTGCCTTCTCCCCTTGAGCCAAGAACCGCTCGGGTCATGTAATAGATCCCCAATACGATATCCTGAGTAGGCACAATGATAGGATCACCATTGGCAGGGGAAAGGATGTTGTTGGAGGACAACATAAGTACCCGTGCCTCAATTTGGGATTCTATGGAAAGAGGGATATGAACCGCCATTTGGTCCCCATCAAAATCAGCGTTAAAAGCGGTGCACACCAGGGGGTGAAGCTGGATCGCCTTGCCTTCAATCAGGATCGGTTCAAATGCCTGCATCCCCAGCCGGTGCAATGTTGGGGCTCGGTTCAGGATTACCGGATATTCCTTCACTACCTCGTCCAGGGTATCCCATACTTCCGGGGTTTCCCGTTCGACAAGTTTTTTGGCACCCTTGACCGTGGTGACTAATCCCTTTTCTTCGAGCCTGTAAAAGACAAAGGGCTTGAAAAGTTCCAGAGCCATCTTCTTGGGTAGGCCACATTGATGGAGACGCAATTCCGGCCCTATGACAATAACGGTCCGCCCTGAATAATCAACCCGCTTGCCCAACAGGTTTTGGCGAAAACGGCCCTGCTTCCCCCTTAACGCATCACTCAAAGACTTAAGGGGACGACGGTTTGGCCCTGTAACGACCCTGCCATATCGGCCATTGTCAAATAGCACGTCCACGGCCTCTTGCAGCATCCTCTTTTCATTTCGTATGATGATGTCAGGTGCACGCAAATCCTGAAGCCGCTTCAAGCGGTTGTTCCGATTGATCACCCTCCGGTAGAGGTCATTCAGATCAGAGGTGGCAAATCGACCCCCTTCCAGGGGAACCAGCGGTCGCACGTCAGGGGGCAGCACAGGAATCACGTCCATAATCATCCACTCGGGCCGATTCCCGGAATTCCGGAACGCCTCAACGATCTTGAGCTGCTTGGATAGTTTTTTGCGCTTTGTCTCTGAACCCGTACTCAGGATCTCAGCCCGCAGCCTCTTGTATTCCTCATCCAAATCGAGCCTTTCGAGAAAAACCTTGATGGCTTCAGCCCCGATCCCAACCTCAAACGTATGACCGTATTTTTCTAATGCCTCCCGGTATGCGTCCTCGGGAAGAAGCTGGCGCGGGGCAAGACCAGTCTCCTTGGGATCTATGACAATATAAGCATCAAAGTAGAGGACCTTTTCAAGCTCCTTCAGGGTTAGATCCAGTAAGTTCCCGATCTTGCCGGGCAGGCTTCTCAAAAACCATATATGGGCTACCGGTGTGGCCAGACTAATGTGGCCCATCCGCTCTCGGCGAACTTTGGACTGAATAACCTCGACCCCGCACTTCTCACAAACCACACCCCTGTGTTTCATCCTTTTGTATTTGCCGCAGTTGCATTCATAATCCTTGGTGGGGCCGAAAATCTTCGCACAAAAAAGCCCGTCCCGCTCCGGCTTAAAGGTTCGGTAGTTTATCGTTTCAGGCTTTTTAATCTCCCCGTAGGACCACTCTCTGATCTTTTCAGACGATGCCAGCGAGATGCGAACCGCCGTGTAGCTCAGCGGGTCCTTGGGTCTGGCAAAAAAACTGTATAAGTCTTCCAAAGCGTACTCCTTTGTGTTTGTTGTGTTTCTTGTGTTTCTTGTGTTTGTTGCGTTAAGACCCTATGAACTCAAAATTCAAAACTCAATGAACTCAATAAACCCGATTAACCCAATAAACTCACTTCTCCTTTTTTCCTTCCAGAAGTTCGATATCTAAACCCAAACCCTGTAATTCCTTAACCAGCACATTGAACGATTCGGGAAGCCCGGCCTCAAGCACATTCTCCCCCTTGACGA
>DAOVOU010000165.1 GCA_030629475.1 Desulfobacterales bacterium
CAGACAGTCGTTTCCGCATTTCAGTTTTCAATTCCAATTCTCCTTATTGAGAAACGGCATGTTCCATTCTTCAGTTTACACTTTTTCAAAAACGAGAATAAAAGGCTTACGCCTAAACTCCATAGGCTGGAGCTTTTGGAATTAATCCGTAAGGATTTTATATCAAAAAAGTGTAAACTACTTTTTGGCTTGTGTGAAGGATGCCCACTTTTTCTATAGAGACCAAAAAGTAATGTTCCGCTCCTTTGGGCTTTGATCATGATTTTGGCAACTTCAACATGTGTGTGGGAGCGGCTTTCTAGCCGCGACAATCGCGGCAAGAATGCCGCTCCCACAAATTGGCCCAAATAATGATTGACGTCAAAAAGTGTAAACTACTTTTGGAGTTCTGTGAAGGATGCCTGATTTTTGATATAAAAGCCGCCTTTGTTTGAGCCAAAAAAGGTCTAATTCTCCATCAATCGTCAATCATCAATCGTCAATCGTCAATCCAACAGGGTCTTGAAATAATACAACCCTGGTGCTGCAAAAAGCAAGGCATCAATCCGGTCCAGGAAGCCTCCGTGTCCCGGAAAGATACTTCCGGAGTCCTTCAGGCCGACCGAGCGTTTCAACATCGATTCGACCAGATCACCTGTCTGCCCCAAGGCCCCCATGACCATAATCAAAGCAATCCAGAAACCCCAGCCAAACTCGGGGAAGCAGCATTGCTTAAATAAGGCGCCAACCAAGAGGTTGGCCGCCAATCCGCCTACTGCTCCCTCCACGGTCTTACCAGGGCTTATTCTCGGCGCAAGCTTATGCCGACCAAAGGCCCTTCCAACGTAGTAGGCAGCCGTGTCCCCGGTAATTATGACTGCCATAAGAAGAAATGTCCACGTCGCCCCCTGATTCCAATTCCGGATCAGTATCAAGTGGCCCAGCAAGAAGGGGATATAAATAAGGCCTGTGACCTGCTTGTAAAGCATTTCCGGCACGGAAGTCTGTGGGTCGAACCGTGCCAGGCAGATCATGGCAGAACCGAAGAAGGCCAGGACCAGCGCGGCAGGGATTACCACCAAACCGTCCCAATAAAAAGAGGCTAGCATGACCAGGCCAAGGACCAACCCTGGCGCTTTTATGGCCATCGTCTCCCGGGACAGAACCAGGGCGTAGTATTCCAACAGGCTCACTGCTGCCGCCAAGCCCACAACCAGGGCAAAACAGGTTCGGCCCCCCTTCCCTATCAACAAGACCAGCAGGGGCAAAAGCACCAATGCCGTAAGCCATCGTTTTAAATGCGAAGACATGGGACTTAGTTCGCTCCGCTCATCCGCCTACGGCGGACTGGATGCTTGATACTGGATACTGGATGCTGGATAGCAAAAAAGGAAAATCTCCCTTATTCAATCCAGTATCGAGTGACCAGTATCCAGTATCTGCCAAAGTTTGCAAACCACGTACCCCACAAAACTTGACTCATCTGTAAAGGTTTCGCCTTATCAAGACGACTATTGCCTGTGAGGCGCTTTCTTGATCTGGGCACCGGTCATCCCAAATCGACGCTCACGCTTTTCGTAATCGTGCAGTATCCGGATCAACTCCTCTCTTCTAAAATCGGGCCAGAGGGTATTCGTGACATGAATCTCTGTGTAGGCAATCTGCCATAGCAAGAAGTTGCTGACCCGCATCTCACCACTGGTTCGAATCAGAAGATCTGGCTCTGGCATTCCCTGCGTATAAAGATAATTTGAAAAAACCGCTTTTGTTATCTCCTCGGGTTGAAGGCGGCCCGCTCGAACCTCGGTTGCGATCTTCCGAGCCGCCGCCACAATCTCATCCTGCCCCCCGTAGCTCAAGGCCAGGTTGAGAATCATCCCCTGGTTTTCTCGGGTCATATCCATGACTTCCTGGAGTACCTTCACAACATCACCCGGGAACCTTTCGATCTGGCCAATGGCATTCAGACGTATGCCGTTTTCCATCATTTCCGGCAATTCTGACCTGAGAAAACCTTTCAACAGACTCATGAGAGCCAAGATTTCTCGCCGAGGCCGCTGCCAGTTTTCGGTTGAAAACGCATAGAGGGTCAGAAACTCTATCCCGATCTCACGGCAGGCTCGCACAATGTCCCGGACCGACTCAGCGCCTTCCCGGTGACCCCTGATCCGGTTTAGGGAACGTTTTTTGGCCCAACGGCCGTTGCCATCCATGATAATGGCAATATGTCGTGGGAGGGAGTCGGGTAGTGAGGAAGGAACATCAGAATTCAAGGATCTCTTTCTCTTTTTCCTGGCAGGTCTGGTCAACTAGTCGGATGTAATCGTCTGTGATTTTCTGCACCTTGTCTTGAGCCCTGTAAAAATTATCCTCTGCGATCTCACCATCCTTCTTCATGCCCTTGAGAAGCTCATTCGTGTCCCGGCGGATATTCCGGATGGATACCTTGTGCTCCTCAGCTATCTTGCCAACGACCTTGACAAGCTCTCTTCGCCGCTCTTCAGTTAGCGGCGGTATAGGAACACGGATGAGCTTGCCGTCGCTCATGGGGGTCAGCCCAAGCTCTGATTTAAGGATCTCCTTTTCAATCTCGGAAATGACCGACTGATCCCAGGGCTGAATAACGATAAGCCTGCTCTCCGGAACAGACAAGGAGGCTACCTGGTTCAAAGGGGTGGGTGTTCCGTAATAGCTTACCTTTATGCCCTCAAACAGTGCAAGGGAAGCTCGACCGGTACGGATCCTCTTAAATTCATTTTTTAGGGCATCAATCGACTTATCCATCCCCTCACGTGCATCATCACAGAGTGCATCAATCATCTTCTGATGCCTCCTTTATTCGAGTTCCAACATCTTCCCCGCAGACAACTCGTCTAAGATTCCCTTTTACTCTGAGGTTGAAGACAATGATAGGAAGCCCGTTATCCATTGCCAGGGAAATGGCAGTCGAATCCATAACCTTCAGTTTTTGCTTGAGGACTTCAAGATAGGTAACGTTATCCATTTTTTTTGCACGGGCATCCACGACCGGGTCAGCATCATAAATGCCGTCCACCTTAGTGGCCTTGAAGAGCACTTCTGCATCAATTTCCTGGGCCCTCAGGGCCGCTGCGGTGTCAGTAGTGAAATAAGGATTACCGGTTCCAGCAGCAAAGATCACGGCCCGCCCCTTTTCCAGATGCCTGATAGCCCGCCTGAGGATATACGGTTCAGCAACGGCACACATCTCGATAGCCGTCTGGACCCGGGTCTGAACACCCCTTTTTTCAAGAGCGTCCTGGAGAGCGATACTGTTGATCACAGTGGCTAACATGCCGATATGGTCCGCCGACGTGCGGTCCATGCCGTAGAAACTGGCTGCCACGCCGCGAAAGATATTCCCGCCACCAACAACCAGGGCGATCTGGACCCCAAGATCGTAAACTGATCGAACCTCGCCAGCGAGATAGCTAATCATCTCAGGGCTTATGCCATAACTTTGATCACCCATCAACGCCTCGCCGCTGAGCTTAACCAGGATTCTTTTGTATTTTGGAGAAGGCATGTTACCTATCGGTCATTGGTCATTTATCATTTATCATTTATCATTTATCATTAGTCATTTATCATTAGTGATTGGTCATTGGTCATTGGTTACTGGTCATTAGTCACTGGTCATTGGTCATTGGTTATTTATTATTGGTCATTGGTCATTTATCATTGGTCATTGGTCATTGCTTATTATTGATTGGCCATTGATAAATGATAGATGATAAATGATAAATGATTTCTACTCCGCTCCCAATTGATAACGGACAAATCGTCTCACAGTGATGTTCTCACCCGTCTTTGTAATTATATCATGAATCAGGTCCTGTGTGGTGATGTCCGGGTCCTTAATATACTGCTGGTCCAGAAGGCACGACTCCTTATAGAACTTCTCCATTTTCCCCTGGATAATTTTATCGAGTATCTTTTCCCGTTTTCCCGTCTCTACAGCCTGTGCCCTGTAAATCTCTTCCTCGCGCTGTATCACTTGCTCAGGGATATCCTCTCTGCGGATGCCAAGGGGCTTGCTCGCCGCAATGTGCATGGCCAAATCCTTGACAAACTTCTTGAACTCATCGGTCTTGGCCACAAAATCGGTCTCGCAGTTCACTTCCACAAGGACACCTATCTTGCCGCCAGTGTGGATATATGAATGTATCAAACCCTCAGAGGTTTCCCGCCCGGCCCGCTTCAGGGCCGTGGCCAGTCCCTTCTTGCGCAGAAAATCGATAGCCTTTTCCATGTCTCCGTCTGCATCCTTCAGGGCCTCTTTGCAATTCAAAACGCCTGCATTTGTCCTTGTCCGTAATTCCTTAATCATCTGGGCACTGATTTCTGCCATCTACAACTCCTCTCGTACCTCATCACCTGCATCTTCATCGGTTTGGTCAGATGCGGGGGCTTCTTTTCTAATAATTTCCACAATGGGACCCTCTGAGCCATCAGCAGTGACGGCCGTTTCGCCTGGCCCAGCCACAGCAGCTCCTGCTTCGACAGCCTCCTTGTCTGTCTCGGCCTGCAGACGCTCTTCCATACGCTCACGACCCTCGATGCAAGCGTCGGCTATTCGGGAAGTCATCAGTCGGATGGCCCTAATGGCGTCGTCATTGCCAGGTATAATATAGTCTATTTCGTCCGGATCACAATTGCTATCTACAATGGCCACAATAGGTATGCCAAGCCGTCTTGCTTCACGGACCGCAATGTTTTCATTCTTGGGATCCACAATAAACAAGGCCCCGGGCAGCCTTTCCATATTACCGATCCCCCCAAGGTTATTTTCAAGCTTTGCCCTTTCTTTGTCCAGTTTCAGTATCTCTTTCTTGGGAAAGCGATTGACACTTCCATCGGCAAAAATGCCTGTAAGATACTTGAGCCTTTCGATGCCTTTTTTTATGGTCTGAAAATTTGTGAGCATCCCTCCCAGCCAGCGGTTGTGCACATAGAACATCTCGCACCGGTTGGCCTCTTCATAGATGGAATCGCGTGCCTGTTTCTTGGTTCCTACAAAGAGAACCGATTTGCCATTTGCAACTGTGTCCACAACAAACTCGTAGGCCGTTTTGAACATCCTGACCGTTTGCTGCAAATCAATAATATAGATCCCGTTGCGGGCACCAAAAATGTAAGTTTTCATCTTGGGGTTCCACCGTCTGGTCTGGTGACCAAAATGGACACCCGACTCCAGCAACTGCTTCATGGTGATGTGAGACATGCTATCCTCCATTGTTTTCGGTTGTTCCGAGACCCTTCCAAAGGTCCCGTTCCTCCGCTCTTATCTTCCCCTGTTCCCACTTCTCGTGGCCCCAGCCCTTGAAGCACCAGAAAGAGGGTCCAAGAACGTGCGAATTTCCAGAAATTATTATTGTTAACATACGACCTTTGGGTTTGCAACATAATTTGCACGGCAACGTCAAAGTTGATTCTGGTTTGGTCAAATTAGAGGGAGTTGCAAAACGTTTAAATCCGTACTGTTTTCAAGGCGTCAGCCGCAAATCCGAATACCCGCCTGCCAACGCCTGAGACAGCATTCAGCTTATGTGCCG
>DAOVOU010000199.1 GCA_030629475.1 Desulfobacterales bacterium
GTACCAACCAAGGGCCTTGTAATCAGCCGGATCGTACTAATCAAGGTTCAATGGGCTTACATCGATGAGCATTTCTCCTTTCCTATTTTCAGCGAGGTGCAACCCCCACTCAGGGATAGCTCCGGTGATCGCCGCGGCCAGGGCAACGTGATCTCCATCCCTATTAGATCTGGCCCCGATTACGGAGTTGGCAAACACTTGGCTTCCGGAGGAAGCCCATGCAATATGATCCCCGAATCGAGGGACATTTCCCACCAAATAGTGGTGGCAGGAATAGGTGAGTGTTACCCCGAGAGATCTCAAAGCGGTATCTATTTTTTTCTGTCTGACTTGGTAAATCTTGGGAATTCTGAGTTCCTCGGCCTCTTCGAAGTCAAACATCTCAGGGTTCTTGGTGGTATAGACCGATACCTTTGTTCCATCCTGAGCCAGGTCTTCCAGCCATTCAATGCCTTCATCCAAAAGCACTGGGAAATTGCCGGCCATATGGACGCTTGTAATGGGGATCAAACGTTCCGCATTGTAGCACTCACCATACGCTACAAGGATCTCCATCGCTTTTCGCGCACCGCTCCCCTTTTTGCCATCTAGCATCCCCTTTTGAGTCTTATTCAATTCCATGACTTTTACCCGTTTTTTCTTCGGACTGAAGGTTGTCCCTCCGGTTAGTTTGACTACTTTTTTATCCAAAACAGAAAATTAGCCAAGGGAAAAGTGAAGAAGGGGGTCGTTCACAGGATTGTAGATTTCTTACCATGGTGCTGCGCCTTGTTTATCATTCCTCGCTCAATCATTTTCACCAGTACACTGCAAGTGACCAATCACAAATTTCAGATCTTGCCAAGACATTTAATATAGAAGAAGTGAGTATCCGAAAAAATATCAAACCGGCAAGCTACGGGATGATATCGCCCCAGATTTGCTGAGTGAAGTAACTAGTTGCTGACAGTCCAAATTCTCGCTGAATTCATACCTCCTTGAGACCCCTTCGCTCACCTCGCCAAACACAAGCACCATAACTGGATATAATGAATGAGATCAGATAGTAGGCAATCCGGGGGATGAGGGTGTCTGGACTTATTTGACTAGCGAAGCTTCGCCTCAAACCGACCAGTTGAGAAGAATTACAATCCCACTACTTGAAGCGAAGCGATACTGGATACTCGATGCTGGATGTTGGATATATAGAGAAAATTTGTTCCTTGTTTCATCTAGCATCTAGAGACCAGCATCCGGCATCACGTGGTAACTAATAGGAATCACTTAGTATTCCAAAAACCCTGGCCCAGACCCCTGGCCCAGACCTGGCATTGCAAATTTGCTGTTTGATATTGAATTCTTGAAAAAACCAATAGCCCATATATAATGACCTCATAACGTCGCGCCAGGGCAGGCTGGCTCGGATGGATTAGAGCTCAATAGTCTGCACTTCCATTGGGATGCGTTGACAATAGCTTGTTGCAATTCTGTCGCGCCAGGGCAGGCTTGACATAAATTTTAAGATCTTAGCTTATATAGACACCTAGATTCAGAGCTCGCTTGTTTTCCTCAGTGGATCAATTCTATGCTTTGCCTGGACAGGTATTCGGTGATAGATAGTAGTTGCAGATTCCACCATTACCTGTTCCGAACCTCACCTGCGCGAACGAGCCCAACCCGTGTCAGCACTGGACCAATCACCTCGAACAGTACCGTTGATCCAATGACGACAGGCATGATTACTTCACCGAGGTCAGGACGGTGGTGGGTGGCCACGAGAGCCATACCTAACGCAACACCTGCCTGGGGCATCAATGCCATCCCCATCCATCGGCCCAGTAAGGGATCGGCATGGCTTATGACACCTCCTGCCCAAGCACCGAGAAGGCGCCCCAAGACCCGAAAGATAATATACGCTGCCCCAAGAAGCCCAACCTGGTAAACTGCTTTCGCCTCCAGTGAGGCCCCTGCGAGGGTAAAAAACAGGATCATGAACGGCCAATCGATTCTTTCGATAGCGTGGAAGGGACGGGCATGGTGGCGGGCTAGGTTTGCAACAACGCATCCCAAAACCATGGAGGCCAAAAGAAATGAAACCTCGAGCCAAATTGCGATTCCGCCGCACAGGAAGACCAGGCCTAAAGCCTCAACAAGGGTAGGCTCTCCCGGTCGGACCCGACCGGTCAGAAACGCCATGGGGATGCCTAAGCAAATGCCCAAAAGGAGGGCACCACCAAGCTCCCAGGCACCGGTGAGCAGCGGTGTAACAATATCGCCTTGCCCGCTCAATGCCTGGGCAGCGGTGAGCATGAGACTAAAGACGATCAGGCCCCATGCGTCATCAACTGCCACGATACCCAGCAGGGTGCTCGTGAATGCACCATCTGCTCTGGTTTCGTGAACGACATCCGTTGTCGCAGCCGGATCGGTGGCAGTGGCAATCCCGGCGAGCAGCAAGGCTATGTCCATCCGCACACCAGTCAGGAGCAACCCAACCAGCACCATTAGCGCCGTTGCAACAACTTCGGCAGCAGAGAGCCACAGTACGAACTTTCCGTGCTGGCGGAGCGAAGAGAAGGCAAGTTTTTCACCGAGTAGGAATCCGATCATGACCAGTGCCATAGCCGTAACAAGAGAAAACCATTTTCCGTCGTCTGGATTCAAGAAACCTATACCGGTGGGACCAATCAAAAAGCCAAATACGAGCAGGAGTGTTACCCGAGGGAGCCTGGTACGACGACCAATAGCATCAGTTATTAGGCCGAGGAGGAGCAAGACGCCGAGCGTAATGAATGTTTTGGCTGTGTCCTCCATCTATCCTCACCTGTTACAAATCTCTGATGTTCTAGAAATCTGCAGTCTTTACCCTTTGAAGCCTACGTAAGCGGTAACATGTAGTCAGCGAGGCGGCTCGATGTTTTCCGCAGATTGAGACTGAGGAGGCGTGAAATCTTCTTGAGAATTTTTATGCCTACTTGGGGATTTTCTTCCAACAGCAAATCGAAACCTTCCCTCGTCAATATGACCAACTTAACTTGTGTGCGCGCCTTTACCGTTGCTGACCGAGGAAAATCATCAATGATTGACATTTCTCCTATTGAGCGTCCCCTGTGCAAAGCCGTTATTATGACACTTTCTCCTGTCAACGACTGTTTTATGACATCCAAGGTGCCCTCCACAACAAAACACACACAGTTCCCCCTTTCTCCTTCCTGGAACAGAATTTCGTCTTTACTGAGCTCAATGAAACTCAAGTGCTTTGCAATGTTTTCTATTTCATTTGTCTTGAGCCCGTCAAAGAGAGGAGTATTGAGGAGAAAATCAGATACAGGTTCTCGTATCTTGCCTTGTTTTATGACCTTGGTTTCTTTCATTTTTTCCCCTATGATTTGTCTTCAGTGAAAGTCTCTAACCCCAGCCAGAGATCAGTTTCCAGGAGAGGGTAGGGTGCTTTACTATTGATATCAAAGGCCAGAATCCCATTATAGGATTTTGGCGGGCCGACTGAATTCGTCAGACAAATGGTTCGAGGTGCGCCAATGGGCTCATCTTACAGTGAACTCTTGACAGGCTGTTGCCGAAATCCCTTTTCGCTTTGTCTAAAACGTTTTTGACAAATCTAAGGCTCGCTCCAGGCGATGTCAAAACTCGCCTTTAGGGCGCAGTCAGTTGACATCGCTTATCTTCCACTTCGCCAAGATCTGTTGGCAAAAAACGTTTTAATGACCGCTCAAAGGAGTTCTGTTCGGGCAACAGGCTGTTAAGTCCTGACAATTCTTACTATTCGTATGTATCGTTGACCCGAGAGGTCCGGGTGTCTTAGCTGAGTTCTCTGAGAGCGCCTTTCTGAGTACAGAGACAAAGGTATGGAAGACCTCTGTCTTCTGTCTCCTATCCTGAGAACCTATCACATCAACGAACATTTGCCTTCTCAGACCCCTTGATAGTTCTAATTGGACTCCGGCGCCAGTTTTCCCCATATTGCAGATATTTTGTGCGCTTTTCCCTTTGAGCAGGGGTTTGAGACACTGCTTGGCTGTAAAGCCCGCACGGGTAAGAAGGTAGTGGATTTTTTGTTTCAAATCACTATGGAGGCCACCAACATATACCGCTTCATCTTCAGTGCCACATCCGTGGACAGAGAGCACCACCTCCGCGTCTCTTACTATGTGGAGCAAACTGGGCTCGTCAAGGTTCTTACTGGTGATATGGAGATCAGAGTTCCCTCTTCTCTTTAACCCCTCAAAAGAGTAAAAGGTATGCTCATTGCCAGCCACTCCGGCAGCAGTCTCCATAGTGCCAGGTTCAATGCCTCCGCCATGTGGTGCGATAACTGCTATGCCGGAACCACCTTTTCGGGTGTGTATGCGGTAATCCAGCCCGTGCCTTTCACGCCGCCTTAATTGTCCATAGGTTGAATACTTGCCCATGCCTGTTGATGTCCTCAGATCATAGAGGGCAAAATCCTTTCCCGGTCGTTCCGCAAATTAAGACAACAGTTCTCTATCCCAGAAAAAATCTAACAATACAAGAGATTTATACAAATAAACGGGCGTAAGATCAATAAAATTAGTGAAACGGTGGATCCACGGCCCAAAAGGGCCCTGGGTTGTTGGAGGGGATAGCTAGAAGGATCATTTTGGCAAACACATTTGGTATCGTGAAAACGGGAGGAGTTCAGGATCACGTCATAGTGAAACCTAGCCTATTGATTTTTAAGCTTCTTGCAGGGTATGGGTATCTTTTTTTTGGATTATGCCCCACATAGTTTAGATCAGTGGGCGTTTCAAAATGGTTTATATAGATGGAGCCTATGATTCTAAGGCTTAGGGCTCAATAAACCATTTTGAAACGACCCAGTAAGGGGCCATGTTATAGGCCTGCCCTGGCGCGACACTTCTGGAATACAGTATGGTCGTTACAGTATTTCGTAAGTAAGCTCTTTGTACTGATGCTTTGCATGCCAGCCTGCCCTGGCGCGACGGGATGTGGATATCCAAC
>DAOVOU010000122.1 GCA_030629475.1 Desulfobacterales bacterium
CTCAGCTGGCATTCCCTCTGGCGCATCCTCAAGAAGCGGATTTTCCTCCATTTCCTGATTGATCACCTCCAACAGTTCCAGCCGAGCCAATTGCAGAAGCTTGATGGCCTGTTGAAGCTGGGGCGTCATGACCAGCTGCTGAGTAAGGCGAAGTTGCTGTCTAAGCTCTAAAGCCATATAGCGTGTTTGTTGTGTTTATACGGTTTGTTGTGTTTGTTGTGTTCGTCCGTTGCGCACTTTCCGTTTGGATTAACCCGATAAACCCTATGAACCCTATGAACTCAATAAACTCAATAAACTCAATAAACTCAATAAACCCTATAGTGTAAAGCCTTCCCCCAAATAGACCTCTCGGGCCACGCTGCTTGCGGCAATAGCCTCCGGAGGTCCCGATTCAATCAACATGCCTTCGCTCAAGATGTACGCCCGGTCACAAACCCCAAGAGTCTCACGCACATTGTGGTCTGATATGACCACCCCAATTCCTCGCTCCTTGAGCTGTCCGATAACCTGTTGTATGTCAATCACGGCGATAGGGTCAATGCCGGCAAAGGGTTCGTCAAGGAAAATAAATGATGGCGCGGTTACAAGGGCCCGCGTGATCTCCACACGGCGTCGTTCCCCACCCGATAAGGTATAAGCCTTACGGCCTGCCAGGTGCCAGATATTCAATCCTTCAAGGAGTTCCCTGAGACGGCTGTACCGCTCAGACCTGGTAAGAGGGAGGGTTTCCAAAATGGCCAATATGTTATCTCCCACAGTCAACTTCCGAAAAATCGAGGCCTCCTGTGGAAGATATCCGATCCCCTTGCGCGCCCTAACATACATGGGGCATGAAGTGATCTCCTCCCCATTCAGGAAGACTTTCCCGCTGTCAGGCCGTATGAGTCCGACTATCATGTAAAAGGTTGTAGTCTTTCCAGCCCCATTGGGGCCAAGGAGTCCTACAACGCACCCGCTTTCCACCTCAAGAGTGACCGAGTCAACCACACGCTTGTGTTTGTAAATCTTGACCAAATCCTCAGCCAGCAATTTCGCCATTACTTCGTCAAGCCTCCACCTTCTTTGACATAAAGAGTGGCCTCCACCTGGTCTTTGCCGGCCCCTTCCACCAGAGTTCGATTTTCAGCTTGAAACAGCGTGATCTTTTTTCCCCGGACCATGTTCTTTCCAGACCATACCCTTGGGTCTCCTCCGCTGAGCTCCAGCACCTCTTGGTCAGCCAAATAAACGGCCTTGTCCGCCACAGCCGTCTTGGTCTTATTGTCAAAGACGATCTTGACATTTCCTTGAGAGACGATCTTCTCAATCGCGCCAGCCCCCATAGACGTATGTCCACCAGGCTTATAGAAAACCTTCATGCGATCAGCCGTAATAACAACGTCATCCTGTGTAGCCATGACGTTTCCTGTAAACTCCACCCACCTCATCTCATGGTCCGACTCCAGCCTATCGGAGGTAATGCGTATGGCAGTTTCAGCCTCCCCATGCTTTTCGCACCCTGTCACCTGGGTCTCGGCTAAAACAGGAGCAGCCTGATATCCGAGACACAGCAAGATAATCAACAGAGCCGATTTCGTGTGGTCCAGCCTGTTCATAGCAAAACCTCTATCAGTGTTCAGATTTCAGGTTTCAGGGTTCAGGGTTTTGACACCTGACACCTGACACCTTTCAAACAATCATCAATCGTCAATCATCAATCCTTCAAGGACAGCCTTCACTCTGCCCCACACCACAATTTGTTCTGTTTGAAGGTTAAAGATCATATTGTCGCCAGTGATCTCCATGGAATCTCCTTTGATTACAATAGGTGTCTCCGTGGAAATGGTCTGGGTCTTGTGTTCGTAACGTAGCTTGTCAGTATTCAACTCGTATTGACCATTTCGTACGACCACATCCCCCCAAACTTCCATATCCTTGGTGTTTGTCAAAAGAACCCCGTCACGACTGTTGAGATGTATACTCTTACCATGCTTGAGAAAAAAAGTGGCAACAATATTTTTGAATACGGTCTTATTATCTGCCTTTTGATATTGTGCTGACTCAGCATCAAGTGTCCATTCCCTGACTCCGTCTCGAGTAGCGACGTGGTGAATATGATTAAGGCTGACATCTCTAGTTTTGGGCAGGATCGAAAGCAAGCCCCTGGGCTCCTCCCTGAAACGATGATAACTCATAAACCCAATGCCGGCAACCATTAGGCCTATCAAACAATACAGGACTGTCTTCACCTTTGACATTTACAACCTTCTACCCTTGTTGAGTTTTTTGAGTTTTTTGTGTGTTTCGCTTCGCTCAGTTTCTTGTGTTTCTTGTGTTTGTTGAGTTTCTTGTGTTTGTTGAGTTTTTTGTGTTTGTTCAAAATAACCCAATGAACCCAATAAACCCAATGAACCGAGTTGGGGTGAAGCCCCTACATTTCGGTCGATAACAGGACCTTGCGTATTGCCTTCAGCTGCTCCAGAAGTGGAAATCACCTTTTCTATAACATGCTCTACATCCCATGGTGCCAAGAATTGCCCTTTTGGACAACCCCGGCCCCCGGTACGAACCAAGTGAGGTCCTATTGGCCTTGTCATAAGAGGTCTTGAATATGAAAGGGATTTGAAGTTCATTCAAAGCGTCCCGGAACCCTTTCAAACAAAAGCCTAACTTACGTCCCCGCAAATGTCAAGAATCAGCAAGAAAACAACCTTGATTCTTTAATGACGAACTGCTAAGGTCCGCTTCAATTTGACATGGCAGCACTGAAGTTAGGGCCTTCCCCTAAGTAGGTTGCTACAAAAAATCCACAAGTTCAACAATAAGTTGTTGAATTTTCGAGGCGTCTATTTATGGCTGCTAACAAGTTTAAGCTCCCAAAGCTTCTATATGTTCTAATTGCGCTTTTTTTGTGCGGGCTGGCGATTCCGCTGGTACGGATGATCGTCATGAGGCTTGAAGGGGAAATGCCTGTATTTCAACTGGAGAGTCCCATCCATGACATAGGCACATCTTACACCCTGAAAGGGTGGGCCTCTGATCAAGAAAGTGGGCTCCGGAGGGTATGGATAGCGATTCTTCAACAGGGAAAGGAAAGGGTCCTCTTTGACCGGGCATTTCCCTCCAGGGGCTTTTTTGGAGGGGGGGAGGTACAAAACCAACTCGTTTCCCTTGAGATCAACGTGGATGCACTCGGTCTTTCCGATGGAGACGCGCTTCTCAGGACGGCTGTGTGGGACTATTCTTATCGAGGCTGGTGGACCGGGAATCCGGCTTATGCGGAACACAAGATCCTGATCGATACCCAGCCGCCGACCATTGACGTCGTTTCCCGCACCCACAATCTCAATCAAGGGGGCGCTGGATTAGCCGTCTACCGAGTCTCTGAACCAGGTACCGTCAACGGTGTCCAGGCAGGCGACAGTTTTTTCCCTGGCTATGCTGGATTCTTTAGCGATCCCAATCTGTACATAGCCTTTTTCGCCATACCCTACGATGAAGGACCGGAATCAAGACTCTATGTGAGGGCGACAGATCCTGCCGGCAATACCTGGAAGACCGGATTTGCCCATCATATCAATCCAAGGTACTTCAAGCAGGACAATATCATTATCTCAGATGCCTTTCTCAGGCAGAAGATGCCTGAGTTTGAGCATGCCTTGAACACAGCGAAGCCTTCTGCATCGCTCCTTGACAAATTCATAGAAGTAAACCTGGACCTACGCCAGGCCAATAACACGACTGTCAAAAATGTCTGCAAGAAGAGCGAGGCCAAGCTGTACTGGGAGGGTCCATTTCTCAGGCTTCCAGGCTCTGCCCGAAAGGCCGGGTTTGCCGACCATCGCAAATACAGGTATAATGGTAAAATTGTAGATGAGCAAGTCCATCTCGGAATAGATCTGGCCTCCACTGCACACTCACCAGTGCCTGCTGCCAACAATGGACGCGTTGCATTTGCCGAATACTTAGGTATTTACGGTAAGACCGTCCTCTTGGATCATGGTTTCGGCCTTTTTAGCATGTATGCACATCTCAGCCAAATCAAGGTTGCAAGAGGTCAGGTGGTCTCTAAAGGCGATGTAATCGGCTTTACAGGGACTACAGGGTTGGCCGGAGGCGATCATCTCCATTATGCGATGATAGTTGGCCATACCTTTGTAAATCCAGTAGAATGGTGGGACCCAAATTGGATAAAACACAATGTGACGG
Organism: Desulfobacterales bacterium; assembly: GCA_030629475.1. GTDB lineage: Bacteria > Desulfobacterota > Desulfobacteria > Desulfobacterales. The sequence goes on from DAOVOU010000122.1 coordinate 4,192, forward strand.
ATAAGCTCAAAAAAATCGTAACTACTCAGGTTCAAAGTTCCGGGGTTCACGGTTCAAGGTTCAGCAAACAACCATTGAACCGTTGAACCTTGAACCGTGAACCTGACGACCTGAATAGTTACAGAATAATTCTCTAATCTTAGTGCCTTGGTGTCTTAGTGGCTGAATAATTACAAGTTGAGGAAGAAATGAAGCACCATAAGGTCCAAAAGACTTACCAGCAAATTAACAAGAAGATCAGGGATGGCAAGGTCGTTGTGGTCACGGCTGAGGAAATTATTGACATCCTGAAAGAAAATGGCCCGGTGGATACGGCCCGCGAGGTGGACGTCGTTACCACTGGAACTTTTTCGCCCATGTGTTCATCCGGGGCCTTTATAAATTTTGGCCACTTTGTTCCCGGGATTAAGGCTTCTAAGGTCTGGCTGAACAATGTTCCGGCATATGCCGGCATGGCTGCCGTAGATTGCTATATTGGGGCTACCGAACCGTGTGAGGAAGACCCCCTGAACAAGGTCCCCCCCGGAGAATTTAAGTATGGTGGCGGCCATGTGATTCAAGACCTTGTTGCCGGCGATACCGTTCACCTCAAGGCGAGTGCCTATGGAACCGATTGTTATCCTAATCGAGGCATTGAAAAGGACATTACACTGAGAAGACTCCCACAGGCGACTCTTTGTAATCCAAGAAATGCATACCAAAACTATAACTGTGCAATAAACCTGAGCAACAAGACCATTTACACCTATATGGGTACGCTTCGCCCGAATGCAGGAAACGCGAACTATTGCTCTGCCGGACAGCTGAGCCCGCTGATGAACGATCCATATTACATGACCACCGGTATAGGCACAAGGATCTTCCTTGGGGGTGGCCAGGGGTTTGTCGCCTGGCACGGCACCCAGCACAAACCTAAGGTGAGGAGAACTAAGAAGGGGGTTCCCTTTACCCCAGCCGGTACCCTGTGCGTAATGGGAGACCTGAAAAAGATGAGCCCAAGGTGGCTTGTGGGAGTGGGCATGCAAGGGTATGGCTGCTCATTGGCAGTCGGCCTGGGTGTGCCCATCCCGATTTTGAACGAAGAGATTGCAGAATTTACAGGCATTTCGGATGATGAGATCTTTACCCAGATCGTAGACTACGGAAACGACTATCCACGTGGCATATCAAAAAGTTATGGCAGGGTCAGTTACGGCAAGCTTAAAAGTGGCACCATCCGATTCAAGGGCCAAGACGTGCCGACTGTGCCTCTTTCGAGTCTGGTTCGTGCAAGGGAGATTGCAGAAACCCTGAAGAAATGGATACAGAAAGGAAAGTTTACCCTGGGTGAACCCCAGCAGTTGCTTCCCTCGGTCTAAGTGTGTTTGTTGAGTTTGTTGTGTTTGCGCGGTCTGTTGTGTTGTAACCGTTCACATGCCTGTATTGTCATTTCGAACAAATGTGAGAAATCTTAACATAATGAAAGGAAATCCCTAACATTGAAAGAAGAGAGATCAAATGAAGGCCCTATTCAGCCCAAAAAGAACATCTTTCGGGAATATGGCGAGGCGATCCTCATCGCTGTTATCCTCGCCCTCTTTATCCGCACCTTTGTCGTGCAGGCTTTCAAAATCCCCTCTGGTTCCATGAAGCCAACCCTTCTGGTCGGGGATCATATCCTGGTAAATAAGTTTATATACGGTGTGAAGCTTCCATTCTCAGACATCACCCTTATCCCGGTCAAGGACCCCAAACGAGGGGATATCGTGGTATTTGAATTCCCTGAAGACCCCGAGAAAGATTTCATAAAACGGGTCATTGCCGTAGCGGGCGATACAGTCCAAATCCGCAACAAAAAGGTTTACATTAATGACAAGCCCATGGACGATCCCTATGGCACCCATCTGGATCCTCACTCTATCCGGGGCGAGGCTCGACCGCGCGATAACTTCGGTCCTGTCACCGTTCCAGCCAAGTCCCTCTTTGTCATGGGAGACAACCGCGACCACAGCTACGACAGCCGATTTTGGGGGTTCGTGAACCTGCCTGCCGTCAAAGGAAAAGCCTTTATTATGTATTGGTCATGGGACAAGGAAAATACAGGTATCAGGTGGAGACGACTGGGACGGCTGATCCATTGAAGGAAGGGGTCAGCTCTCAACATTTGTTCGGTGAACCCTGAACCATTGAACCCGTGAACGGTTACAGATATCAATATGGGTCTTATCAAAAGATTGGTTATCGGTAATTCTACCAGGTAATCACCTATCCCCTTGTTCGCCTACAACAGATTTGGGCATCCTTCACAGAACCCCAAAAGTAGTTTACACTTTTTGACGTCAATCATTATTTGGGCCAATTTGTGGGAGCGGCATTCTTGCCGCGATTGTCGCGGCTAGAAAGCCGCCCTGCCCGCCATTGCCAAACAACGGTGCCAGCTTGATCGCGCGTTGTGCGTGGCGTTGGCAGGCGGGTCCCACACACATGTTGAAGTTGCCAAAACCATGATCAAAGCCC
>DAOVOU010000135.1 GCA_030629475.1 Desulfobacterales bacterium
AGTTTTCATACCCGGCAGTGTGTGGCCTACGGGAGCAACATTGTGGCAGGGGTAACCCCTGGTAAAGGGGGGCAAAGCCTGGACGGGATTCCGGTCTTTAACACCATTCGTGAGGCGGTTGAGCGTACCGGCGCCAGCGCCAGTCTTATTTTTGTGCCGTCTCCTTTTGCGGCGGACGCGATCATGGAGTCTGCCGCAGCAGGGCTTCTGTTGACCGTTTGCATTACCGAGGGAATCCCCATCCGTGACATGCTGAAGGTGGTTCCTTTTTTGAAACGCCGCAACTGCCGGCTCATCGGTCCGAACTGCCCCGGGGTGACTTCGCCAGGTCGTTGCAAGGCGGGGATCATGCCCGGGCAGATTCACAAAGAGGGTCCGATTGGCGTGGTATCAAGAAGCGGTACATTGACATATGAAGTGGTGCACCAGCTCACCCAGAGCGGCCTGGGGCAAAGCACCTGTATCGGGATCGGGGGCGATCCGATAATCGGTTCGTCCTTTGTGGACATCTTGAAGCTTTTTGATAAGGACCCGGAAACCGAAGGTGTTGTGCTCATCGGAGAGATCGGCGGCAGCGATGAGGAGACTGCCGCCGAGTACATCAAGGATCACTTCAACAAGCCGGTACTCGGGTTTGTTGCCGGCCTTACCGCCCCTCCTGGAAAGCGTATGGGACATGCAGGGGCCATCATATCAGGGAGCGGGGGAACAGCCGGAGAAAAGATAGCCGCCATGCGAAAGTGCGGGATTCACGTGGTGGAGCACTTAGGAGAACTGGGCAGGGAGGCACGCGAGGTGTTTGGCTGATGCAGGGCTATAAGCGCTAACTTGACATAGACAGGGACAGGGGTGGCACGGACAAACTTGTTTGTCCGTGTGAAAGATCTCATATGAAACAACATCGAAAAACTATTCACCACTTCAATGACCCAGGCCACGCTCACTTTTTGACTTTTTCCTGTTATCAACAGTTGCCGTTGTTGAGTCGAGAACGAACAAGGCGTTGGTTCATTGAAGCGGTGGGAGATGCCAGGGAAAGACATGGCTTTGCGCTTCTTGCCTATGTGATTATGCCGGAACATATTCATCTGATTGTTTTCCCTTTGCTTCCGGCCTACGACATTGCAGTGTTTTTAAAGGCGATTAAGCAATCGGTGGCCAGGAAGGCAAAACATTTCCTCCGTGACCATAATCAAGCTTGGCTGGAGAATTTGACTGTCCAGCGGGGTAGCCGGAAGGCCTTTCGATTTTGGCAAACTGGTCCTGGATATGATCGCAATATCCACAGCAAGAAGGAGCTTTTTGAAAAGATAACGTATATTCATAATAATCCGGTTAGAAGAGGTCTCGTATCGACTCCTGAAGAATGGAAATGGTCGAGTGCAAGGTGGTACAGTGGCAAGCGAAACGTGGAATTGGCGATAGATGATTCTATATTTTCATGAACTCTTCGTTTATGCTTTTCCCAAGAGGGCACGGACAAACAAGTTTGTCCATGCCACCCACACTTTAAGCATTTTTTGAACTTAGCGCGTATGCCCCCAGCTCCCTACAGGGGAAGTTCATAGATTGCCACTAATCAAATCTGCAATCTTGATTGTTGCAGGTGCCTCCTCCTCTATTTCACATTTGGAGGCCCCAATAATATTTCCCGAAGTTTCTGCCATCCTGTCCCGTAAACTCCATTGCCCTCCCTTTAAATAGTTGACTTTTTCAGGCTATATAGTTAAGTGCTTATAATCAAGCAACTGAATTGCACAGGAATTTTCTTGTTTTCAGCGGCGAAGCCGCGTTGTATAGAATCTCGGAGCGATTCTATTTGAGATGAAGGGAGAGAGAATATGAGTCCGATGACAAAGACGGTTGAAGGAAACGAAGCAGCAGCCCACGTGGCCTATGCCATGAGTGAGGTGGCAGCCATCTATCCGATTACTCCTTCGAGCAGTATGGGGGAGTACTGTGATGAATGGGCCGCCCATGGACGGAAGAATATCTTCGGGCAGGTCCTGAAAGTGATGGAGATGCAGTCCGAGGGAGGGGCGGCAGGCGCAGTTCACGGTGCCCTTTCCGCAGGGACACTATCCACAACCTTTACGGCATCCCAGGGCCTCCTGCTGATGATTCCGAACATGTACAAGATATCGGGCGAGATCATGCCGGCTGTGTTTCATGTCTCAGCCCGGGCGATTGCCGCTCATGCCCTTTCCATTTTCGGAGACCATTCGGATATCAATGCGGTCAAACAGACGGGCTTCTCCCTGCTTGCTTCGGCATCTGTTCAAGAAAACATGGATCTCGCCCTTGTGGCCCATCTTGCCAGTATCCGGGCAAGCCTTCCATTTCTTCACTTCTTTGACGGATTCAGGACATCTAATGAGATACAGAAGATAGCGTTTATTGATTATGATGATATGGCGAGCCTTGTAGATTGGGAGGCGATTGATGATTTCAGAAGCCGTTGTATGAATCCCGAATATCCCCAGTTAAGGGGCACGGCCCAGAATCCGGATATATTCTTCCAGAGCCGCGAGGGGTCGAATTCTTTCTACGAAAGGATTCCCTATATCGTCCAGGAAGAGATGCAAAAGGTGAGTGCCCTGACCGGCCGTTCATATGATCTTTTCGATTATGTGGGAGATCCTGAAGCGGACAGGATCATCATATCCATGGCATCGAGTTGTGATGTGATCGAGGAGACAGTGCATTACCTGAACGGAGTGGGCGAGAGGGTCGGGCTCATCAAAGTGCGGCTTTACCTCCCATTTTCAAAAGAACACTTTTTGAGAGCCCTTCCGGTTACAGGCAAAAGAATGGCGGTCCTGGACAGGACCAAGGCACCAGGGGCCGTGGGTGAGCCCCTGTATCAGGATGTGTGCACGGTCTTTCAGGAAAAAGCAGAGACCCCGGTTATTGTCGGGGGTAGATACGGCCTGGGAAGCAAGGATTTTACCCCTACGATGGTCAAGGCCGTGTTTGATAATCTCCGTGCATCAACGCCCAAGAACCACTTTACGGTGGGTATTGTGGACGATGTTTCACACACCTCCCTGGAACCTGGTGATGAAATCCATCCAACGGCTGAAGGCACGGTCCGATGCAAATTCTGGGGACTCGGAGCGGATGGCACGGTTGGGGCTAACAAAAACGCCATCAAAATCATCGGTGAAAATACCGACATGTACGCACAGGCCTATTTTTCCTATGATGCCAAGAAGTCAGGCGGGATCACCATATCCCATCTCAGGTTTTCGCCTCAAAGGATCCAGTCTCCGTATTTGTTGACCCAGTCTGACTTTATTGCCTGTCATAATCCTGCATTCCTGACCCAGTACGATATCCTGGAAGGGATCAGGGAGGGAGGCTCCTTCTTGCTCAATTCGTCCTGGAGCGTCAAGGAGATGGGAACCAGGATTCCCGATCATATGAAGAGAACCATCGTTCAGAAAAAATTAGACCTCTACAATATTGATGCCGTCAAAATTGCTTCTGAAGTGGGTCTGGGCGGACGCATAAACATGGTCATGCAGGCGGCGTTTTTTCAGATCGCCAAGGTGATTCCTTCCCAGGAGGCACTCAAGTACATAAAGGAGGCTATCAAAAAGACTTACGGAAAAAAGGGTGAGAAGATTGTACAGATGAACATTGATGCCGTGGACAAGGCATTGGGTGCCTTGAAAAAAATCAAGGTCCCAAAATCGTGGGCCACAGCCGGCCATGAGGCATATCTTAAAGCGGATGAGCCTGAGTTCGTGCAAAAGGTCATGAGGCCCATGCTGGCTCAACAGGGGGACAAGCTCCCGGTGAGTGCCTTCAGCCCGGACGGTATATTCCCCACAGCGACGACCAGGTATGAAAAAAGAGGTGTTGCCCTCAACGTGCCAGAATGGATTCCGAAAAACTGTATACAGTGTAATCAATGCGCCTTTGTTTGTCCCCATGCCGTCATTCGTCCGGTTCTGGCACATGAAGGGGACCTCGATAATGCCCCAAAAGATTTTGTGACCTTGAAGGCCAAGGGGAAAGAATTGAAGGGACTGCGGTTCCGGATTCAGATCAGCCCGCTTGATTGCACGGGCTGCGGGAACTGTGCTGATATCTGTCCGGCCAAGAAGAATGCCCTGGTGATGCGGCCACTGGCCACGCAAATAGAAGTACAGGTTCCTAATCATAAATTCTCTACTGAACTCCCTGTCATGGACGATGTGATTCCTGCCACCTCGGTTAAGGGAAGCCAGTTCCGGCAGCCTCTCTTTGAGTTCTCCGGGGCCTGTCCCGGCTGTGGTGAAACTCCCTACGTAAAGCTCATCACCCAGTTGTTTGGTGATCGCATGATGATCGCCAATGCCACTGGTTGTTCCTCCATTTTTGGTGGATCTGCACCGAGTTGCCCGTATACGGTCAATGAGGATGGGCATGGTCCTGCCTGGGCCAACTCCCTCTTCGAGGACAATGCAGAGTATGGCTTTGGAATGGAGTTAGGTGTGACTCAGAGGCGAGACAAGCTAACTGACCTTATTCGCGAGGCCCTGACTACCGGGCTTTCAAAAGAGTTGAAAGAGGCGTTTGAAGGATGGCTGGAGAACATGCATGACGCCGATAGATCCAGGGAGTATGGGCGCAAGATAGAAGAGCTTGCCGAACTTGAGATGGTCAATCAAGAAAATTCCGCCCATGCCCTGCTTTCCGAAATCCTTGATCGAAGTGATTACCTTGTCAAGAAATCGATCTGGGTCTTTGGTGGTGATGGCTGGGCCTATGACATCGATTATGGCGGGTTGGATCATGTGATTGCCATGGGCCATGACATCAATATTCTGGTCCTGGATACAGAGGTCTATTCCAACACCGGTGGCCAGTCTTCAAAGGCAACACCCACGGGAGCCGTGGCCAAGTTTGCAGCAGGTGGCAAACCGACCCGTAAGAAAGACCTGGGCAGGATGGCTATGACTTACGGCTACGTGTATGTGGCATCCGTTGCCATGGGTGCCAGCAAGAATCAACTGATGAAGGCATTGATTGAGGCCGAGAGTTATCAGGGACCATCTCTGATCATCGCCTATGCGCCCTGTATCAGCCACGGCATCAACATGGGCAGGAGCCAGCACGAGGAGAAGCGGGCCGTGGAGTCGGGTTACTGGACCCTGTACCGGTATGACCCCAGACGAAAAGAAGCAGGGGAAAACCCCTTTATCCTTGATTCAAAAGAACCAAAAGGTGATTTTCAGGAATTCCTGATGGGCGAGGTGCGCTACTCCAGCCTGACAAGAACCTTCCCGGAAAACGCGAAAGCACTTTTTCAAAAGGCCGAGGAGGACATGAGAGAAAGGTATGAGACGTATAGGCAGATGGCGGGGCAGGAGGAAACTGAAAGGGGAAAGCTGAAAGGGGAAAGCTGAAAGCTGAAAGCTCAACGCTGAAAGGTCAAGGCTCCAGGCTTCAAAACCTGACCTGAATAGACAGGCCGCTTGGGCGGGTGCCCCGAGCGGCCTTTTTTGGTCGGTTGGGCCGGTTGAGCCGGTTTTGCCGGTTGAGCCGGTTTTGCCGGTTAACGGGCTAAACGGACTAAACGGGCTAAACGGATAACAAAGAGAATGAAGATACAGAGGTTTGAAGATTTAGAATGCTGGCAGGAATCGAGAGTCCTGGTCAATATGGTTTATAAGGTAGTCAATAATGCACGCTTTCAAAGAGATTATCGCTTAGTAAATCAAATTACTGGAACTGTAATATCTATAATGAATAATATATGCGAGGGATTTGACAGCCAATCAAATACTGAGTTTATTAGATTCTTGAGATATTCGAGACGTTCAGCATCCGAGGTTCAGAATTGTACATACGTTGCCATTGATCAAAACTATGTCTCTGAGGAAGAGCGAATGGAGATTTATGATCAATGCATAAAGGTGCGCAAGATAATCGATGGTCTTATCAGGTACTTGAGAGGTAAGTAGCAGCGGTTTTGCCGGTTAACGGGCTAAACGGACTAAACGGACTAAACCGGCTAAACGGGCTAAACGGGCTAAACGGAGATCATGAAACACACAGTTACCTTTGAGCCAGACAATGTTGCAATCCGCGTTGACAAGGGGACTAACCTCTTAGAGGCGGCCCTTGCGGCTGGCGTTCACATCAATGCCACATGCGGCGGGCAGGGTGTTTGTGGCAAATGCCGCGTGATGATCGAGGCAGGCGAAGTTGATAGCGAAAAGACCGAAAAGATAAGCCAGGAAGAATACGAACAGGGATGGCGGCAAGCATGTAAAACCTTCGTGCTTTCAGACTGCACCGTGCAGGTTCCTCTTGAGTCAAGGGGCTTGAGACGTGTCGTGGCCCAGAAACTCGACATGGGCAAGGCGGAGCGCAAGATTGCTGACCTTGAGACTATACCC
>DAOVOU010000148.1 GCA_030629475.1 Desulfobacterales bacterium
GAGGGCAGCCATGATCAGATCATGCTCATCCACGCTGTAGATCTCTGTGTCGAACTTAACGTCCAGACTCAACATGTCTCTGACCACTTCAGTCATCCTACGACCCAGGATCATGATATCCGCGTAAGGGAGAATAGAGGACATGATGTTTATATCCGCCGGCCCGGTTACTCTCCTTAGACCCTCTTTATGATTTACCGAAAAGGCGTTCCAGATGTCCCGTTTCATCTTGATGGCCGGGACATCTCTGAAGTGTTCAGATTCATAAAAGGATACCAGTCCTTCCATGCCTTCCGGTTTTCCGCCATAGTAGTTCCACAGGGAAACTGCCAGGTCAATTTTTTGACCCGCCCAGAAACCGTCAAGGCTCCGTTTTTGTGCCTCCCCCATTCTGCTCTGGTATTTCATGCCGAGCCTGACCAGGTCCCTCAGGTGCCTTGTAGATCGTTGTTGTAGTTGCTGCTCGTTTTTCAGAAAGGCTTCATCGTATCTAATCCTGAGCCGCGTGGAAAGGGACCCTGGCCCTCCTTGCTGGCTCGCGGCATCACCCGGCTTTTCGGCCAGGGCCAGGACACCCTTTAACAAAATAGCTGATCGCTTCTTCATGATTGCATTGACCGTTTCCTTCTGAAAGGCGTCCTGCCAAAACCTTCGGTAGTTCACCGGCCCATCGCCATCGATGAAGCCGCGAAGGGCCCTGAAAATTTGAAAGTCTTCTATTGATTGACTATGCTTGAATGACAAGCCTTCCGAAAGCGTTCTGATGACATTCAGCCCTTCCCAGGCCTGATGCCCCTCCATCTGAAGGGCTTCGCAATGAAAGCTGTTTTCAGGACAGATGAGCTTTCCGTCCTTGACCAGGGCCAGGACCTCCTCGTACAGGGCCTTAGAGTTTGCTGCTGTGGGTTCGGCAAGACGCTGCCCCAGGCCGTGCCTGATGATGTTTTCAATGACAGGGGTATCCAGATAAACGGCTGGTACAGGAGAGCGTTCCCCACGAACCATGGAAAGCTTCCGGCTCAACACCTTTTTCTCCCGGCCTTCGGGAAGGGAATCAATCCTTTGTCTTACACCTGCGTCGAGTTGATCAAAGATCTCATCAGCATATGCACGCGCGCCTTTATCGAGGCGATTGTAATGCTTGACCATATATTCCTGAAGTTGCTGCCATACATGATCGGGCATCTCACCTTGCCTGGTGGGAATACCTGAAGATAGCTCGTCCAAATATTGCCTGATATGTCTTTTCGTAATCATGCCAACATAGTGTAACCGTTAAGAGGGTGAAGTAAAGTCCCTGCCGTAGACCCGTACTTAGCACTTCGAGCAACCCGATGCTGGATACTGGATGCTGGATACTGGATGTATGAATCCAATTCATATTCATCAAGGATCAAGCATCAAGTATCCAGTAATCATGTTTCATTCGCTGAAACTTCGTGGATCATTTTGTCTTCTGAGCCAAAGTGTGCGCACAGCGTCTTGAAGATCTCAGAGCCATGCTCGATAAAATAGCAACTTTCAAAGACCTTGGGGTCCACCATCCCCTCAGATGACAGGTGGTTGAGCCAATCCTGAAGGGACTTGTAAAATTCTCCTACAAATATTTGCGGCTTGTAATGCCCAATGCCGAGTTTCTTCTTCACGAAAGTGATGGCATTTTCAAGGTTAGTCCCTACCCCGCCCTTAAAATAAATGTCTGCCTCAGTGGTTTCAGATAAGATCTCCTGTCTTTCCAGCAAGTCATTTCGGGCTAGATAGACTGCAAAATCGACATGTGGATAGATGTCCACCCCTGGAATCTTCCAGTATACGGCCCCGGATAGCATCCCCAGAGAAGCCGTGGTCTCGGACACAAAGGACATGACACTTCCGGCGCTGCCCCCTGTGAGAATGCCGCAGATACCGCCGTGGAAGTCCTTAAAGGACTTGATGCTGTCTACGATTTCTTTCTGTGTGTCACCATCTACATCCCCTGCTGTTCCGTAAATCGCAGCGAGCTTTCTTGAGCTGAATGCCTCATTGAATGATGGTATCAGCGAAGATCTCATAAAGAATTGCTTGTATAGAACCAGGTCCCCCTGCAAGGGGTTCTTCCAGTAAATTTCCACACCCATATCCTGAAGCGTATTCATAAAGACAAGGTCTTCGGACCTGAAAAAATACTCCTCCTCAGGGGCCTTTCTGAAGGTCAGGTCCCTGATGAAGCCCAGGTCAGCAGCCACAATCAGGTAAGATGCAAGGCGTTCGCTGGGGAAATCCTGAAGCACGAGAGATGTATTAGGCTGCAGCTCGTGTAAGAGTCGATCGTACCTCACCCCCACCCTACCCTCCCCCTTCAAGCCCGCCCTGGCGCGACACGATCGCGAGAGACTATCACGCTCCCCAACCCGGTCTGGGCCAGGGGGGTTGGCTGGGGGTGTTAGCTTGATGACTCTCTGTCCTTCAGTTTCACTAATGGCTGCGATGGTGTTTTCATCCACAACCCTCTCTTCGTAAAGTCCGTCCAGGAAGGAGGACTGCAGGTCAATATAGAACTTTTTCTTCGCACCATATTGCGCCATAGCCTGTTTATAGACCTCGAAGTGAACCTTCTCCTTGACGATGTCTTTTTCTCCTCCCATCAGTTCAAGATATATGATCCCATTGGTGTGTTTACTTGCTACCCTGGCATCTGTGTGTTCCGGATCGAGAATATAGATTTCGTTTTGCTGTGTAAAAAGACTCGTATGTGATATCACCCCGCTTCCCGCTGGCACAATGACCTTGTCCACCTTCTGTTCCGGCTGAGCAAAATAGAGATCCTCACGAGGAACCCTTTTCAGCACAGCAGCCTTCAGATAATCGGGCGTCAAGACCCTGGGATTGGGAAGATGCACAAACGGCATAACCGGTACAACCAGAACGCCTTCTTCAAGAACCCTGGTTCCCTTGGGAACAATAATGGTGCGGTTTGAAATGAGGTTAATCAATTCCTCTGCAGAGTATTTCAGTTTGGGATTTCTCAAATATATCTTGCCGACTTCAAGGCCGGGTGTCATCAACTGGTCAATAGTAAGGCCGGCAGAATATTCGGCAATATAAAACCAGAACCTGGCTTCATAGGAGATCTTGTTCCCTTTCAATTCAAAATCACTCAGCTTCTCCTGATTGATGCCGAGTCTGGCCTTTGTACTGTGAAGATCCGTTGTCAGACAGTCCTGGTTGCGAAGGAAATACTGCATCTGTTCATCCTCAAGGTGTGCTGAGACCAGCGCAACGACCTCAGTGGCATCTGCACGAATGATCTTTTCAATCTTGCAGTCAGGGCTTTCGTTTAAAGACACAGTAGAACCTCCAAGAGTAGTAACCGTTCACGGGTTCAGAGGTTCAGGGTTAACATTGATGATTGAACAATGAAAAAACAATCAACAATCAACAATCCCTGGCCCAGACCTGACTTACGGAGGCAGCAGCCTCTTCCAATCAGGTCGCACCCCTGGCCCAGACCGGGATGACACGAACGACACATCTGTCCAAGGCTGTCGCGCCAGGGCGGGCAGGGCGGGCGTAAATCAACAATCAAAAGACGGTGAACCCTGAACCCGTGAACGTCTACAATAAGTACAACTACATTACCGCAAACCTCAACTTTTATCAATCTGTTTAGGGCTCGCCCTTGACTAATGATTTGGTTTCATGCTAGTTTTTCTAAAATTTCGGGAGAATATGTCTTAACCCTAACCCGTAGGAGCTAGAACTTAGCTCCGCTTCGCTCCGCAATTGGAATAGTGGAATAGTGGAATGTTGGGTTTAAGAGGATTGTAGTCTTTTTTTCTTTTACATCATTCCAATATTCCCTGATCGAACCCTGGCCCAGCAAATTACCAGGGCGGGCTTGCAATAGCGCCAATAAATATCTATAACTTCAATGGGTTGTAGAAATTCCGAGACGTTGAATTGATTGGAGATGAAACCCATGAGCACCGCTAATAGAGAAGGATTCATCTTAGCCGGAGATATTGGGGGAACCAAAACGAATCTGGGTCTCTTCACGAGGGGGAAAAGGCGCCCTGTTTTGAAGGTCTTGGAGACCTATGCCAGCCCTGAGGCCCCCAATCTCGAGGATATCATTGACCGCTTTTTGGAGAGGCACGAGGTTTTCATTTCCAGCGCCTGTTTCGGCATTGCCGGTCCGGTCAAGAATGGCAGATGCAAAACCACAAATCTCCCCTGGGATGTTTCTGAAAGAAAGCTCAAGAATCGTTTTGGTTGGGACCGGGTGCTGCTGGTCAACGACCTGACGGCGTCAGCTTACGCCATTCCGTTCCTGACCAGGCAAGAGCTATTTCCCTTGAACCATGCTAAGACAGCCAAAAAGGGAAACCTGGGCCTGATCGCTCCCGGCACAGGGCTCGGCATGGCTTTGTTGATCCGCAAAGATGCCCATTATGTTTCCGTGCCTTCCGAGGCAGGCCATGCTGATTTTGCCCCGAACAATGAAGCTGAGGCTGCTTTGTGGCACTATCTTCACCAGCGTGTGGGCCATGTGAGCGTGGAAAGGGTTTTGTCAGGACCCGGATTATTTATTATCTACTGCTGGCTAAAATTTACTGGCCAGGGGACAGAGCCCCCATGGCTTGAAGAAAAAATGAATGAGGGCGATCCGTCAAAGGTTATTTCTGAGGCGGCTCTCGTCGAAAGACAGCCCCTGTGCGTGAAAGCCCTGGACCTATTTGTGTCAATATTTGGGGCGACCGCAGGAAACCTGGCATTAACGGGTTTGGCCACAGGCGGTATCTACCTGGGAGGCGGTATTGCCCCAGGGATCTTGCCCAGGCTGCGGGAAGGCCCTTTCATGAGGGCTTTTATGGATAAGGGAAGGCTCAGGGGTTTGCTCTCCCAGATACCGGTCCGGGTCATCTTGAACGACCGAGCGCCACTGTTAGGTGCTGCAGTTTGTGCTTACCGAATACCCTGATCTGGAATCGAGACTATGACATGGTTGCTTTGGGCCTCTGCCTGTGTTAGAGAGAAATGTTGAATCCTATGCCAAGGAGAATTTGACCTATGCAAAAAAAACGATTCAACATAAGGGAACTCGGTATTGAGACAAAGGCCAAGCTTTTTGCTGATCTGGATGTTGGGAGCCTTATCACCCATGCGATCAGAAAAGGCGAGGGCGAACTGAGTCGCAGCGGCACGCTGGTCATCAAGACCAGGGAGGACCACCCGAAGTATGGCCCTGGCAGGCACACGGGCAGGTCCCCTCAGGATCGATTTTTCGTGGACCATCATGAAATCCATGACAATATTGATTGGCAAATCCAGGATGCCAGGTCAAAAAAGCCCATCAACCAGCCGATCGAACCTAAGGTAGCACTTCGGCTGTATAAGCAAATCACCAGGTACCTGAGCGAACAACCTGTGCTGTACCTGCAACACCGCCTGGTCTGTGCGGACCGAATGTACGGATTTCCACTGTACTTTGTCACAGAATCCCCTACGTACGCCCTGTTTGCCAACAACATATTCCGGGACCTTCCCGCTACAACCAAAGAGATCCCGAACAAACCGATCCATGTACTTTTTGCACCCCATTTCAGGGTTCGAGAGCCTAAGAAATACGGCCTCAATTCAAATGGATTCGCTATCATTGACTCTTTGAATCAAACAATCTTCGTGGGGGGGCTAGGCTACTGTGGTGAGGCCAAAAAAGCTGTTTTTGCCCTGCTCAACTACCTGCTCCCCTTCATGGACGTGTTGCCCATGCACTGTGGCGCCAACAAAGGAGAAGATGGGGCTGTGGCCCTGTTTTTCGGGCTGTCGGGCACTGGCAAGACATCCCTGTCGGCCGACCCTCACCGCAAACTCATTGGCGACGATGAACACGGCTGGTCCCCTTACGGTATCTTTAACTTTGAAGGAGGCTGTTACGCAAAACTGATCAGGCTGGATCGGGTCAAAGAGCGGGATATCTGGAGTGCCGTGAGAAAATTTGGAGCCTTAGCAGAAAATGTGGTCGTCAAAGACGGAGCTATGGACCTTGAAGACGCCTCCATTACCGAAAATACCAGGGCTGCCTATCCGTGCAAGTATATAGA
>DAOVOU010000018.1 GCA_030629475.1 Desulfobacterales bacterium
GTATACGGAGATGTTGCAGCATCTGCGCACTTCCTGGGTCTTCCAAAAAGATGAAATCATTGGCTGGAAGATCATGGACCAGGCCATCGAAAAGATGAGACAGCTTGCGCACTTTGCCGAAGATATCGCAGAAGATGGTATTGCCCCCAAGTTCAAACCCGGCGAGATAGACATGAGTAATGCCATTGGGCAGGCCCTGAAAAAGGCATTGGAAGATGTGCAGGGGGCTCAGGAGCGCCACTTGAAGTTGAGGGAAGATAGCGAAGTGAAGAAGCATTCAGGACTTCTCATTAACCTGGACCTCACCGTCCAACAGGAGGACTATCAAGGGGCAGAGATCGAGGACTGGCTGAAAAAGAGTTTATAGAGATTTTAAACGCGTAACTCGTAACACGTAACTGAACCGGGAGAAAAACGATGCTACAAATCGAGGATCTACAGGTTAAGCTTGGTGACAAGGAAATCCTGAAACACATCGACCTGGAAATTCATCCGGGTGAAACCCATATTTTGTTTGGCCCGAACGGTTCCGGCAAAACGTCTTTACTGATGACAATTATGGGTTATCCACAATACAGGGTGACGGGTGGCAAGATTTCCTTCAAGGGAGAAGACCTCACTCATATGCCTGTTGACGAACGGGCGAAGCTGGGCATTGGCATGTCTTATCAACGGCCGCCCACGATTCATGGGGTGAAAACAAAGCAGATGGTTCAAATTTGCGGTAAAGGGGGAGTTAACGCTGAGGCTTTGGCCGCAAAGGTGAACTTTTCTGAATTCCTGGAGCGTGACATCAACGCGGGCTTTTCGGGCGGTGAGATCAAGCGCTCAGAACTGTTGCAGTTAATGGCCCAGGATGCGGATCTTTTGCTTTTTGATGAACCGGAGTCGGGTGTGGACCTGGAAAACATTTCCCTTATAGGGAATACAATCAGCGAATTGCTTCAACGGGACTTTAAGGTAAACTCTCAGAAGACGCAGAAGGAGCGCCACAAAGAACGAACCAGGATGGGCTTTATTATTACTCACACCGGGTTCATCCTTGATTACGTAACAGTGGACAAAGGACAAGTTCTTTATGATGGTGTGCTGACTTGTACGACTCACCCGCGGGAAATTTTCAAGTGTATCAGCGAAGTGGGATATGAGGAGTGTGTAAGATGCGCGATTTAAATGAAAAGGCCTTAGAGGCAAAGGAGAAGAAGGCGCCGATCGGCCCGGACATTGATCTTGATGCCTATGAGTCGGAAGCCGTTGCCCATGAATATGTGGAGGATCTTCGTGTCTTATCTGAAGCCGATAAGAAACGGATGATCCTGGCGGGTGTAGATACCGAGGAAAAGGATAGGTCGGGCACCTTCATACAAAAAGATACGGTGGTGGTCCATGCCCATTCCAAGCAGGAAGGGCTGGAAGTGATACCAATTAAAGATGCACTGAAAAAGCATGACTGGGTTCAGGATTACTACTGGAAACTGGTGGCAGTAGATGCTGACAAGTACACCGCCAGAGCCCAGCTTGACTTGCATAACGGCTATGTCATCAGGGCCCTTGCAGGCAGCGAGGTCATCTATCCTGTCCAGGCATGCATGTATCTGGAAAAAGAAGGCCTAAGCCAGAACGTTCATAACATTATTGTTGCCGAAGAGGGATCGGAGCTTCATATCATCACAGGTTGTGCCACGGCAGCCCATTTGCGACGGGGACTCCATGTGGGCATCTCTGAGTTCTACGTCAAGAAGGACGCAAAGCTCAGCTTCACAATGATTCACCACTGGGCAGAAGAGATGATGGTTCGGGCCAGATCCGTGGGAGTCGTTGAGGAAGGCGGACTTTTTCTGAATAATTATATCTGCATGAGGCCAGTCAAGTCTGTCCAGATGTATCCTACAACTCATCTGGTTGGAAAGGGGGCCGTGGCCCGTTTTTATAGCCTCCTTGTAGGGAGCCCCGTCTCTGAAATGGACGTGGGCGGCCGCATTTTCCTGAAAGAGCCGGATACCCGTGCCGAGATCATCTCCCGTGCCATCACCAACGGCGGGAACATTATTGCCCGCGGGGACCTGATAGGTGAAGTCCCCGGGATAAAGGCCCATCTGGAATGCCGGGGTCTAATCCTTAAGGGCGGGGCGATTCACGCCATACCCGAGCTACAAGGTAAGGTAGATGGGGTCGAGATGTCTCACGAAGCAGCCGTGGGCAAGATCGCCCAAGAAGAGATTCTCTACCTGATGTCTCGTGGCTTGGGTGAAGATGAGGCCACCGCGACCATTGTTCGCGGCTTTTTGAGCGTGGATATTCCGGGCTTGCCGCCCCAGCTCAAGGCAGAGATTGATCGTGCTGTGGAACAGAGTGATAAGGACATGATGTAGTCCTTTTAGCTGTTAGGCAGGTAGTCAAAAACTTGAAGGGTCACAGGGCTACATTGTGCCAGTCTTTGAAGGGGGGTGATTTGGACTGCAAGCGGCAGGCTCATGGCATCTTGTGGACATTTCAAGCACAGGAGGACAAAGATCATGCATGACAAGAAAGAATTGTGTGAGAAGATCAGATCGATCTATCCGGACATCGGAGAATGCGGCATTGATGTGGATGTAGAGTATGATGAGGCAAAGAAGGCGTGGACTGTGGGGGGGGTATTATGAAACGTTTTGAATATGAGATTACTAAACACCCAGCCGATACCTTTAACCATGTGGTTTATTTTTGTTCGGAGGTTGGCGAATGCAGTGTCAATGAGGTTCCGGGTGATGAAACAAAAGTCCTGGCTGACATCCTGAACGAGCGAGGAAAGCAAGGCTGGGAACTTGTGCAGATATCTTTCGGCAAAGATGGCGCGATGGCCTTTTGGAAACGCAAGGTTAAAAAAAAGGAGAAATAGTCATGGCAGAAAACATCAAATGGGGAACGGACATGGATGCGGCTCTGGCCCTGGCTCGCGCCGAGAACAAGCCTGTGTTGCTTGATTTCTTCAACCCCGGTTGAATTGGCTGTCAACAAATGGATGCGGTCACGTATCCAGATGCGAAGGTAATCCGCTTTATTACTGAAAACATGATCCCACTGCGCATTGCGTTTGACGCCCAGCCCTTGTCCACGGATTTCAATATCAAGTGGACACCGGTCCTTGTTACGCTTGATCCCGACGGCAAGGAACACCATCGAACGGTAGGTTTTCTTGCCCCGGAAGAGTTGATTCCTTCTCTGTTGCTGGGTATGGGGAAGTCCTATTTTGAAACGGATCGATTCGACGAGGCCCTTGGGAGCCTTGAAAGGCTGCTGGGAGAATACCCGGTGAGTGGGTCTGCGCCAGAAGCCATCTATCTGCGCGGTGTGTGCCGCTATAAAAGTACGCAGAAGCCCGAGCCCCTCAAGGCGGCATACGAGCAGCTCACAGGCGAATATCCATCCAGCGACTGGACGAAACGGGCTTATCCATATCGGCTTCTATAGGTCCAAATCACAGATCAAACGATTGACGTCTTATAATCACGTGTTGAAGAAGAGAGGAGTCGGGGATGCAAAAGCCAATTAACATGTATACTCTCAGCACTTGCAGTCATTGTAAGGCCACGAGAAAGTTTTTGGACGACTGCAAAGTGAAATACGAGTTTACGGATGTGGACTTACTTGAAGGGGAAGAAAGGGCTGCTATTCTTGAAGATGTGAAGAAATGGAATCCGAGGTGTTCATTTCCTACCATTATTATTGGCGACAGGGTAATCGTGGGATACAGAGAAGACGAAATCAAGGAGGCCCTTGGATTATGAATGAGATGGAAAAGCTGTATGAGATGTTGAAGAAGGTTCAAGAACCGAAAGGTTACTTTTTTAACAAAGACAAAGAGAGGGTCTTCGAACTGCTTGAAGCTCTCCTTATCAATAAAGATCGCTATGGCTACATGTGCTGCCCTTGCAGGCTGGCTACGGGGGAACGTGAACTCGACAAAGACATATTGTGCCCATGCGTGTATAGAACCCCTGACGTAAAAGAGTATGGGAGTTGCTATTGCAACCTCTATGTTTCAAAAGCCTGGAACGAAGATCACGTCTCTCACGTCCATGTCCCGGAGAGGAGGCCATTGGGAAAAATCCCGTATTAATATAACTCCACTACAATTTTCTACATCGTCATTGCGAGCCCAACGGGCGTGGCAATCTCATTCTGCCTGTAAAGATGTACCAAATGACTGGACCTGCCCGGTGTGTGGTGCCTCAAAAGATAACTTTACAAAAGAAGAACAGAAAATAGGAGAGCAGCGGTATCGTGATTTATGGATTTAATGCAGATGAGGTTTTCCAGATAGCTATTGACATAGAGGAAAATGGCAAGCGCTTTTATGAAAAGGCCATGGATATCGTTGATAATCCTGATGTAAAGGCTGTTTTGGGCTCTCTTGCTAAAGATGAAGCGGAACACTTGAAGAGATTTACCGAGCTAAAAGCCCAATTGCCCAAAACAGCCACTGAGGATACTGTCTGGGATCCTGAACATGAGATGAACCAATACCTCCAAATGATGGCTGATATTCACGTCTTCAGATCGGATTTGGATGTGGAAAAGAAATTATCTCAGGCGAAAAATCTTTCAGGTAGGCCTTCACAGAGAATTCACATACAACCAGGGGAGACCATCGAAGAAAGGGGGTGGTGTAAGGAAGTCTGACAAGCATTCTGTGACCCACTAGGCACGTAAATCCACAACAAGAAGGAGGCAGGAGAAATGGGAGACAAACAAGAAAGTTGGGTGTGTGCCCACTGTGGCTACACGGCATCAGGTAAATTTGTTGGGGATATCTGTCCTCAATGCAACCAGACTTACTGGAAATGCGGCAAGTGCGGATTCCTGATTACGGCCGGAACACCGCCGGATGTTTGCCCTAACTGTAGCGAGAAGTGTGATTTCTTAAACGTCACTTGCTATACGCCTGAGTGCGGAGGGCCCGGTCACGTTGACACCAGGTTATAGATAAAGTCACAACTGGAAAAATAGGCGCGGGGCCACGTGCACCTATTAGAAAGCGTTCTAGAGGTCTTTTCATCCCACGAACAAGCACGGTTCATAGCGTTACGTTTGGGAAGGGGGTGAGTGGCGAAAACGGATTCAAGACGAGAAAACCCTTCAGGCCCAAAGGCAGGAGGAATGCGTGCGATGTGTTTCATTGTGCAAAGCACGCGAGGAAACCTAACAGTCTAAGTCATATAGGAGGATCAAAATGCCAAAGAAAAGATTCGTAGTTAGAGCCAGATGCCCGGCATGCGCCGGCTGTGGGACCATCGACAATATTAGCCCGGAAATCATGCGCGAAAAGTTCATAGGCGATGAAAAAGAAATCGATATTCTCTGCCCTCTCTGTGGAACCAAGCACAAGGGGACATTACACGAGGAGGAGGAAGAAGAAGAAGCTGGTTCCAAGTAAAGGGCGAAGAGCGAACAAATGAGGCCTTTCTACGCAGGACGCAGATTTTTGACTTCCAACGGGAAAGGCCTCTCACCTCATTGGGAGATTGTGCAAGAAGAATATCAAGGGGCAGAGATCGAAAACTGGCCTAAGAATAATGGAAAGGAGGGGCGGGATGCAAAAGCCCGTTAACATCTATACGCTTAGCACCTGCAGTCATTGTAGGGCCACAAAAAAATTCCTGAATGACTGCGCTGTGAAGTACGATTTCACTGATGTTGATTTGCTTGATGGGGAAGAAAGAGCCTCTATTCTTGAGGATGTGAAAAAATGGAATCCAAAATGTTCGTTTCCAACCATTATCATCGGAGACAAAGTCATCGTGGGATATAAGGAAGACGAGATTAAGGAGGCCCTTGGATTATGAATGAGGCAGAAAAACTGTACGAGATGCTAAAGAAGGTTCAAGAACAGAAAGGCTACTACTTCAGCAAGGACAAAGAAAGGGTCTTTGAACTCCTGGAGGCCCTCCTTATCAACAAGAAACGTTACGGCTACATGTCCTGCCCTTGCAGGCTGGCATCCGGTGAGCGTGAACTCGACAAAGACATCTTGTGCCCCTGTGCGTATAGAGCCCCTGACGTAGAAGAGTATGGGAGTTGCTATTGTAATCTGTACGTTTCAAAGGCCTGGAATGAAGAGAAGGTTCCTCACGCCCACGTCCCGGAGAGGAGGCCACTGGAGAGAACTCCTTATTAGCGATGGGTACCCGGTCAGTGATATGTGAGAGAATTATTTGTGAGCCACAATGACGTAACTATGAAAATCCGAAATTCGACACGAAGTGAAGCTTGCGCTAACCACAAAATCCGAAACAATATCAAATTACCAAAATGCAAAATGCAAAATCCAAAACCTTAAACAAATACAAATTACCAAAGCTTAGGACAAACAGTAAATAACGTTTTGAGAATTTGGACATTGGAATTTAGAATTTGTTTGCGGCTGACGCCTTGAGAACATCACGGATTTCGTGTTTCGGATTTCGAATTTAAGAATCAAGGGCTTTCGGCGAGACACCAGTCGAGGAAATTCCCATGCAATGAAGGTACAATAAGAAAGGGGATCTCATGGCCACGATCAAGATAAAGGGGATGTCGTGCAATCACTGTGTCATGGCTGTTACCAAAGCCTTGAATGAGGTCGAGGGGATCCAAAACGTCAAAGTGGACCTTGCAAAGGGTGAGGCTGCTTTTGATGAGAAAAAGCCGATTGGCATGGACCTCGTGAGAGAACGGATCAAGAAGGCAGGCTACGAAGTTGTCTAGCAAGGTTACTCTCAATATTGGCGGCATGACTTGCGCAGCTTGTGTCCGGCGTGTGGAGCAAGGGCTGAAAGACCTTGAGGGTGTCGAGAAGGCTTCAGTCAATTTTGCCACACAGAAGGCGACCGTTGAATACGATCCTTCTGTCCTTGACCTTGAGAGCATTGCCGACAAGGTGAAGGACCTGGGCTATGATGTCGTGGGCCTGGAGAAGTCAGGGGGTGGTGTTGAAAAGACAACTATTTCAGTTGGGGGGATGACCTGCGCGGCCTGTGTGAGACGAGTAGAATTGGCCTTAAGGGCGATTGACGGTGTCAAGGATGCCAGCGTCAATCTTTCCACTGCCAGGGCCACGGTCATTCACGAGCCGGACTGGGCTGGCGTGGAAGCGCTAAGACGGGTGGTTTCTGATGCTGGCTACAAATTCTTGGGCGTGCTTGGGGAAAGCCTGGAGGACCCTGTTGAGGCTGCCCAGAAAAGAGAACTCAAAGAACTGAAAATCAAGTTCAGTCTTGGCGTGGCTCTAAGTGTAGTTATTTTCATGGGGTCTATGCAGCACTGGTTTCCGTGGCTTCGGTCGATTCCAAGGCAGGTGATGCTTTTTTGCCTTTTTGTGCTCACGACGCCCGTTGTATTCTGGGTCGGGAGCCGGTTTTATATCGGGGCTATTAAGGCCGCCAAGCAAAAGACCACAGACATGAACACCCTGGTAGCTGTGGGGGCTTTTTCTGCTTACCTCTATTCTGCTTTGGTTACCTTCTTGCCGCAGCTTTTTATTGGCGCTGGGATAACTCCACACGTGTACTTTGACGGTGCAGCCATGATAATAACCCTCATCCTTCTGGGGCGCCTGCTTGAGGCCAAGGCCAAAGGAAAGACCTCCATGGCTATCAAAAGGCTGATGGGGCTGAAGCCAAAGACTGCACGAGTCATCCGGGATGGCAAGGAAATGGACATTCCTATCGAGGCCGTGATGAAAGGAGACCTGATCCTGGTGCGGCCCGGGGAAAAGATCCCCACAGATGGGGTGATTGTTTCAGGATCATCTTCAATCGACGAATCCATGCTCACCGGAGAAAGCATTCCCGTGGCCAAGGAGACGGGAGGCGAGGTGTTTGCGGCAACGCTCAACAAAAGCGGGAGCTTTACGTTCAGGGCAACCAAAGTAGGGGCCGAGACAGCGCTTGCCCAAATCATCCGGCTGGTCGAAGAGGCTCAGGGGTCCAAGGCTCCTATCCAGCGAGTGGCGGATAAGGTGGCATCCATCTTTGTGCCCGTGGTTTTTTGCATAGCTGTGCTGACTTTCTTGATCTGGTACTTTTTCGTACCCGAACCGATCTTCAGCCGCGCCCTGCTTAATTTTGTATCGGTCCTGATCATTGCCTGCCCTTGTGCCATGGGCCTGGCAACACCTACCGCAGTGATGGTCGGGACCGGATTGGGGGCCGAAAATGGCATTCTAATCAAAGGTGGGGAAAGCCTGGAGAGGGCCTACAAACTAACCACCATTGTTTTTGACAAGACCGGCACCCTGACCAGGGGGGAACCTGAGGTTACAGACATATTGACCGAAGGAGACACAGAACAACACGATGTTTTGAAAATGGCTATTTCCATTGAGGCCGTTTCCGAACACCCCCTGGCCCAGGCCATTATTGAAAAAGGCCGCCAGGAAGGATTGGAGCCTGAACGAGCGGAGGATTTTCAGGCCCTATCAGGCCTTGGGGCCAGGGCAGTCGTAAATGGCAAAAAATGCCTTCTGGGCAACCTGCGGCTCATGGAAAAAGAGGCCGTAGCAATGAACGGTTTCAACGAGAAGGCAAAAAGGGTTGCCAGTGATGGCAAGACCTGTGTTTTTGTGGCCGAGGAAGATCGGGTCCTGGGCCTTATTGCCCTTTCAGATATACCCAAGGCATCTGCACGCGTAGCAGTTTCCAGCCTGAAGGACATGGGATTGAGCGTGGCCATGATCACCGGAGATAATGAGAAAACAGCTCGCGCCGTTGCTGATGCTGTCGGCATCGATCAGATACTCGCTGATGTGCTTCCCGGTGATAAAGCCGAGGAGATAAGACGGCTGCAGGCGCGGGGTCAGGTTGTCGCCATGGTGGGAGACGGTATTAACGATGCGCCAGCCCTCACAACGGCAGACATCGGCATTGCCATCGGTGCCGGGACAGATGTGGCCATGGAAGCTAGCGACATTACCCTGATCAGAGATGATTTGCGATCGGTTCCTGCAGCCATCAGGCTCTCGTTTCAGACCATGCGAGTAATCAAACAGAACCTTTTCTGGGCATTTTTTTACAACAGCCTGGGGATTCCCATTGCAGCCGGGGCCTTGTATCCTTTTTTCGGGATTCTTTTGAATCCCGTCTTTGCAGCAGCCGCTATGGCCATGAGCTCAGTCTCTGTGGTGAGTAATTCATTACGTCTGCGAAAATTTCGGATCGGGTAAACCGGCTTGATTGCATGCTGTTCGTCTTCGTCCTGAGCCTGCAGGAAAGTCTGCCTTTTCGCGACGTTCCAGGAGGAGAACGGGGTTAGAGCAATGCTTCGAGTAAAAGCACTCATAGTCATAGCGATCATTTCCATTCCCTTTTTAGGATGTAGTGCGAATAAGGAATATACGTATGAGAGCATCACGGCAGACTACGGCTTGAAACGTTTCAAGATAAGCGAGGGAGCAAAACCGCAATGTAAGCCCGATTTGAGTGACCTAAAGAGACCGATTTCCATACTCGATGCCATCAGGATTGCCATTTACAATAACCCTGACATCGATCTTGCAATTTCCCGCATCAGGCAGTCCGAAGCCACCATTGATGAGGCCAATGCTGCTTTTTGGCCGGCCCTATCCTTTTACGTGGAATATACAAAAGCGGATGCACCATCGACATATTTTTTCAAAAAGATTGATCAGAGGAGATTGCAGCCTGGGACAGATTTTAATGATCCGGGTAAAGTCGAAAATTTTGAAACAGGGCTTTCGGCCAGGTACAATATCTACAATGGCGGCAGGGACATATTGCGAAAAAAGATAGCCGAGACCGGGCTGGAAATTGACCAGATGGACCGGCTGACAGTAGAAAACGCCTTGGTCGCATCGGTCATTCAGACATACTACAATACGCTGGCAGCACTCGATTTTATGAATATTGCCAATAAGTCTGTTGCAACGGTTGACTCACAGTTACGCATCATGCTGGTGAAATTCAAGGCGGGCGGGGTCTTAAAGTCAGACATCCTTTCTTTGGAGGTCCGGCTGGCACAGACCAAGGAGAATCTTATCAGGGCTGAAAACAATTATAAGCTTTCTCTGGCTGCGCTGGCCAATCTGGTGGGTGCCGACGCCGACACAGAAATTGAGCTGTCCGGCGCTGAATGGCAGCCTGTGGAACTCCCGGCCGATTATAGCGCCGGCATTGTTGCAGCATTTGCTATGAGGCCGGAATTGCTCAAGGTGAGGCAGCAGATCATCCAGTCTAAGATGGCCCTGGATATGGAAAAGGGCGGATATCTGCCCCGTGTTGATGCCCAGGGAAGATACTATGCTGATGATTCGGACCTTTCATATGAGAGGAAAAGAGCCAACTGGGTGGCAGGGGCGCTTTTCAACTGGGATATTTTTACCGGCTTCAGTACAAACGCCAAGGTCCAGAAGGCGAGGGCAGTGCTGAATCAGATGTTGGCTGCGGACCGCAAGGCCACGCAGTCCGTTCAATTGGATGTGAAAACCGCGTATCTAAGATTCTCCGAGGCAAAAGCCAGGCTTGCGGTTGCCCAGGCAAGTGTTGCCCATGCAGAAGAATCGTTGAACCTGGTTAAAAGACAGTACGACGGAGGATCGTCTACCATTACCCGGTACCTGGATGCTGAGCTGGCACTAGACATGGCCAGGGTGAGAGAAACCTCTGCTTTTTATGATTGGAAAAAGGCTCAGGCTCATATAGGCCGGTCCCTGGGATACTGCGGATTGTGTGCCCGAAAGGAGTTGAATACGAATGAGGAATAAGCCCAAGAAGCCTTATAGACTCGTATCACTGATAAGTGGTGCGGTTATTCTCGTTGCGCTTATTCTCTATATGGGCGGCTTTTTCCGCACAGGATTGATCGAACCTGAGTCACTGGACACCGCGGACACGGAAGAAATCTCTCCTGAGAGAGTAGCCTATGCTGCAAAGGAAAATATTACAGAATGGTATCAGGCTGTAGGAACAGTGCACTCGCGGACAGAGACCCATATTTCAGCCCAAATAACGGGGCGTATCCTTAAGATTTCAGTGCGGCCGGGGACCAAGGTTAAAAAGGGCGACCCTTTGATTTACCTGGATAACCGTGAGTTTCAGGCCAGGTTGGATCAGGCCCGACATGGGGTTCGGGCGGCCAGGGCCAAAAAAGAGCAGTCTGAACAGGCCCTCATTGCAGCTCAGGCGGTTTACAGACAGGCCGATGCCACTTATAATAGGATAAAGACATATTTCAGTCAAGAGGCTGCGACGATGAAGGACCTGGAGCAGGCTGAAGCATCCTACAGACAGGCAAAGGCTGGCGTGGAGCAAGCCAGAAAAGGTATGGTTACGGCCGAGGCAGGTGTGCGGCAGGCAGAAAAAGTGGTGGAGGAGGCACGTGTGGCTCTCGGATATACCAATATCACTGCCACTGAATCAGGAGAAGTTGCCAAACGGATGGCTGAACCGGGTGATTTGGCATGGCCAGGAAAATCCCTGCTGGTGCTCCATGCCCCTGGTGCCCTGAGGCTGGAAGCCCATGTACGCGAGGGGCTAATCAAAAATGTCTTGCCGGGATCTAAGCTCCGGGTAGCCATTAATGCTCTCGATATAACACTCGATGGCACAGTAGAAGAAGTCATCCCCTCAGCCGATCCTTTAAGCCGCACATTCCTGGTGAAAGTGGGTATCCCGGCTGTCACCGGTTTGTATCCTGGGATGTTTGGCAGATTACTTGTCTCCCTGGGAGAGTACCAAGCTGTCGTGGTACCTGAGAATGCTATTTATCGTACTGGTCAGATGGAACTAGTAAAAGCAGAAAAAGACGGCCGCTGGTGCAACTGTTTTGTCAAGACCGGCAAGAGAATCGATGGCAAGGTTGAGATCCTTTCCGGTCTGAGCGGAGATGAAAAAATAGCGTTGAGGATTGATCACAATGAATGATGCTGCGAATACCGCCCCCCATGGGGTTATAGCCGGTATTGTCAATAAGTTTCTGACCTCGCAGTTATCCGTTATCCTGATCATCCTTGCAGTCTGTATGGGCGCAGCGGCTGTTCTGGTGACACCGCGGGAGGAAGAGCCGCAGATCGTTGTTCCTTTAGCTGATGTGTATGTTCAATTCCCAGGTGCCAGCGCCGAAGAGGTAGAAAAGCTCGTTGCCACCCCGCTCGAAAAGCTCCTCTGGCAAATCGATGGTGTCGAATATGTCTATTCTATGTCACATCGTGATATGGCCATCATTACGGTCAGATTTTACGTAGGTGAAGACTGGGTTAAGTCGTTGGTCAAGCTTCATAATAAGATCAGCATGAACATCGACCAGGCACCGCCTGGTGTGCGAGGTTGGGTGATTAAACCCGTAGAAATAGACGATGTGCCGATTGTTAGTATAGCTCTTTATTCGGACATATACGATGACCATCAGTTGCGCCGTATCGCTGAGGAAGTAATCATAAGACTCGAAGAAGTTGAGGATATCTCACGGACATCTATTATTGGTGGCCGGAGGCGGGAAGTACGGGTTGAACTCGACCCTGAGAGAATGATCGGATTGGGCGTATCTCCTCTGGGGGTGGAACGGGCGTTGCGTGGTGCTGATGCTTCAATAACTGCCGGCACCTTTGCCAGGATGAACAAAGAAATTACGGTAAGCAGTGATTCATTTATCGCCGATTCTGAAGACATTGAAAAATTGATGGTCTCCGTGCATCATGGTCGTCCCGTTTATGTGCGCGACGTTGCGACAGTTATAGACGGACCAGAGGAAACCCTCAATTATTCTCGCATCGGTTTTCCCGATGGGACAAGCTTTGCTGCTGTCACATTGGCGTTAGCCAAAAAGAAGGGCACAAATGCAGTCCTTATTGCCAGAAATATCCTCCAAAAACTAGAGGAATTAAAAAAGAGCGTTATCCCAAGCGGCGTAGAGATCACAATCACCAGGAACTACGGTGAGACCGCCGACCGGAAAGTAGAGGACCTGTTAACCTCGCTATTTTTTGCGATAATTACTGTGGTTACTTTGATTGCCTTCACCATGGGGTGGCGTGAAGGGATAGTGGTGGCTCTGGCGGTGCCGATAAGTTTTTCACTTGCGCTCTTTGTGAACTATCTTTTCGGTTACACCATTAACCGTGTGACCCTTTTTGCCTTGATCCTCTCGCTTGGTCTGGTGGTAGATGACCCGATTACGAA
>DAOVOU010000233.1 GCA_030629475.1 Desulfobacterales bacterium
CGGCATCGGCCAGTGCCATCACCTGTCCGGGGTCCCGCGCGTTGGTGGTCAGGCCGGCCTGGAGGCCCTGCTGCTGGGCAGTCTCCAGCAGCGAGCACAGGGCCGGGTGGAGGGTCGGTTCGCCGCCACCCAGGGCTACGGCCTCGACGCTCTCTGCAACCAATTGGTCGACCAGCGCGGCAAACTCGGCCACGGGAAGGTCCCTGTCTGCCCTGGTCTGGTCACAATAGGGGCAGTGGTTGTTGCAGCGTTGGGTGATCTCTACAGAGGCCAGGCGAAACCGATCAGTCGTCCAGGGGGCTGTCTTCATCATCTGTATCACTCTTAAGGTTTAGTCGATCGCGCAGGTCGCCCCACGCCAGACGGGTCCAGACGGGCCAATTCGTATTCCATGACCGACTCGGATCGTGTGTTCACCTCCTTGAGGGCATCTTCCAATCGTTTCACCGAATCTTGAATCCAGCGGTGACCAACGGCCGGATAGCGAGCCCGTGCGCGGAGCACGTCCCCTCCATATTCATCCATGAGTTGCTGTCGGTGGGCGGCCATTGTAGCAGGCAGGTCTACCGGCATCTGAAAGAACCCCAGTTCCTCCCAGGACGCTCCCCGAATGCTGTCGGCAAGGTCGCGTATGTACTGCTCACGGGTTTCTGGCGGTGGACCGTCCTGGGAGAGAAGCAAGGTGCTTCGCAACTCAAACCGGCCCAGGCCGCGCTCCGCTGCATTGTCCAGGAGGTCCTTTAACGGCGCCTCGTCCGGGGACCCCCGGTTGCCAAATGTCGGTGGATGGCCTCCATCGTTGGGCACCTCCAGGTGAAAACCCTCCCATGCCTGCTCAAATTCCGGGCCGAGCTCGTGAGCGAGATCCCTTAGCTGGCGGCCCAGGGCCTGGGCCCGGGCAAAGTCCACGTGCCGAAACACATTCTCCAACTCTTCGGCCAAGGAGACCACCAGTCCGGGTTCGCTGCACTCGACAAGTAGTTGACGCATTGCTCCCTCCTTTCTCCTCTATACTCCACGACGCACGGTCAAACTTTACGCGGAACAGGGAGGCAGCGGACTCGCTCAGCCCCTGGCACGCCGACTCGCAGCCTTTCCGATTCCCGGCAATGGACCGCGCCAGGCTGGTCATCCGGGCGGAGTAATCAGGGGGGAAGACGCGAGGGGCTTCCAGGTGACCGCGATAGGTGAGCACAAGGTCGCGCAGGCGCCGATCAATGAGGCGCAGGTGCACCTCGAAGGCGGAGTCGGCCTGGAGTCGCCGCACGCGTCGGTACTGCCCCTCGCTCAGTAGCAGGCCGAGTTCGTACCTCCCCTCGAAGCGATGCCGGATCTGTAGCCGGCTGATAGTCAGTCGTTTGATGATTTTCATGCGTCGCCTCGCTCTATCCGGCAGGCTCCGCGCCCCGCCAGTGATAGCCGATTCAGTGTACCGCAAGCGAGGAGCAAAGGCAACAGATCAACGCATGATCTGGACTGACAATCGATGCAGGAGGAAGCAGGCAGCTCGGGGGAGACCACATTTTGCTCCTTTCAAGAGCCTCCTCTCCCGCTTGCCGAAGATCAGGCGGCCTGAGGCGCTTTTTGCGGATCTGCGCCTTGCGCTTGGCATTGCCATATTTTCCAAATCTCCCGCCCATGGACACTGCCTTGAAAGTCTTCCCATCAGACTTATTCAACGTAGTCAACGATGTCCCCAAAGTTCCACCCGCTTTGACCACCATGGTTCCAATTCTGTGTATGGACACTATTTGAAATTATAATGCTTCCTAACAGGTTGCTTGATATCCCAGATACAGGATAACCCTTTTGGAAACGTAACAAAATCACCTTTCCCAAATTCCACCTTCTTTCCGTCCTGGGTTTCAACAACCACTTCGCCTTCGAGCAAATAGCATTCCTCGGTACTGTCATAGTGCCAGTCGAATCGGGAAATTCCTTTTTCCCAGATTGGCCACGACGAAACGTCTTTTTGTTCAAGATGTTCTTTTTTTGGTTTCTCGATCTCGATTCTCATTTCCAACTCCTTTCCCACCTTTCGCCTTTCAAAGCCAGGTGCAGGCTCTCATTCTTTCCCCCAAAATTCTTGCGTTGGACTCATGTAACATAGTGAACAAGGTTTTCTATCCTGACCCTCTTGTCACGGCGGATTATGATCCTTGTGAGGTTAGCCGTCTGAGGGCTTCCTCAAAGGCTCGAAAGGCTCTCGAACTGTGCGGGACAAAGCGTACGCGCTCCATTTCAGGGTGCGCTCGAACAAATCGGATCACAGTACGCAGGGCCACAGGAGCTGCTTCTTCCAGGGGATATCCGTAGACCCCCGTGCTGATGGAAGGAAAGGCCACAGAATGGATACCTTTGGCCAGGGCGACCTCCAGGCTCCTTCGATAGGCGCTACCTCTCCTCTAAAGTCTTCGCATCTGAGTTATTCAACCTGGTCAATAACGTATCTTCTTCCGTGCTGTGATGTGACGTAAGAATCTATGTGCCTCTACCTTCGACTTTCTTGCCATCATGAACCGGCTCTAAAAGCATTACATAGAAACTGTAAAATTAAAGAGCGTCCCCAAACTTCACATCCCAACAAAAGCCGCCCCTAGGCTTACGGAACTTCTTGGAGCCGATCTATGAGCATCTGGGCTAGATTGACCTCCCAAAATTCTCCGGACCTGGTAAGGTAAAGGCAGTCATCTGTAAGCTTGACCAAACCTACTTTTTCCCACTGCGAGATTATTGGCCCCAAGATGGCTAAAAGATCAACGTCATGGCGCTTGGAGAGTGCCTTCAGGTCGCAATAGCTGAGTTCCATCTGGTAGGAAATGTCTCTGAAAAGGAAATCCCCTTCGGAGCGCCTCATACCAAAGGAAAGAGGCTTTCTCCCAGCTTTGATTGCACTTAAATAATCTTGCAGTTGGCCTTCTACAAAAAAGAAATAGTCTCCGAGCCAGCCGCCGGCCCCTGAGCCAAGCGGCACACAGTCGCTGCGGCCCCGGGAAAAAAAATTGTAAAGACTTCTTTCCCTGCTGGTCCGCGCCCAGTGGGTAATGGAAAGGCGGCGGTAGTGTGCCGCCTGCATTAGCTCTATGCCTCGAACATAGTAGTCTGCCTGTTCCCTTAGGGTGGCCGGTCTGGGCAAGGAACCTGCAGCAACCGACTTCTCTAGGAGGCCCCCCTTGAAAACATTTAACTGGTAAAGGTCGCAGCCATCAAGCTCAAGGCCTAGAAAGGTCCGGATATCGTCCTCCCATATTTCAAGCGACTGTTCTGGCACACCATAAATCAAATCGATAATGGTGACCGCCTTTGCCAGGTCACGAAGATAAGTCAGGGTCTCAATCACCTTCTTCCTTGAGTCTCTTCTGCCCAGTCGTTTTCTGATCTGGGTATCGAAAGTCTGCACTCCCAGAGAAGAGCGATTTACGCCGGCGCTCAAAGCAGCCTGGATCTTTTCTTTGGTAAAATTGTAGATCCGCCCTTCAAGGGTGATTTCACAATCGTTGGCAAGGGGGAAAAGAGTTTTCACGGTTGAGACCAGCCTGGCGAGTGATTCAGCAGAAAGTGCGGTTGGTGTGCCTCCACCAAAGTAGACGGCCTGGAATGGATGGGCATTGATAAAGGGGGCCTTGGCTGTAAGTTCCATTTCCCGAATAAGGGCGTCCACATATTGCCCAGCCAGATCCGAACGATAAGCGTTCTGATAGAAGCCACAGAAAACACAATGGGTCTCACAAAAAGGGATGTGGATGTAAATGGAACGTATCGGGAGGCCATTCTCAGCAGACATTGCATCTGCCCAAAGCCCGGGCAATTCCTCCGGCCGGACTGATTGGCCCATGGGCATAGCATGGACAGTCATTTTACGATCAAAGGCCTCATGGAGAGGATCGTCCGTTTCATTGGATAGAAAACGTCTGTCATCGGTAGGATGCATTTTGTAGCGACTTTGGACCCCGCACTAAGATCCGACTTTGCCTACCTTGGCATAGCCCTTCTCCTAAAATTTCCGCATCGGGCTTAGGGGAGAATGAGAATGGGGACGTTCGTCCCGAAATTGCATAACTGAGCTTGCGCATAATCTTTGTTCTAGATTGTTATCACGACGAAGCATTTGTCGCAACATGTGAATAATTTATCCGGCACTATGCACGTTCTGCACGATGTTCCCAAAGTTCCTGGTCTGTCCAAACAAAAGGTGGAACCTCTGATTCTAGTTCCTTCTTTGCCATCAGAATCAAAGCGGATGTCAACATTTCATACAGAGCAACGATTTCGCCAGTGGAACCCCTTTTCTTAAAAGGATGATTTTGACCCCCAAAATGCCATTTTAAGGCCTTATTTGGCACGAAATCTGACGTTTTGTGTTGTGATGTCTGCTACTTGGCATGGTCCGACCCCAATTCCAATCCACTTGGCATGGTCCGACCCCAATTCCAATTCTCACCCAATTCTCACTGAAAAGTTAAACATTTCTTTTTATGCGCTTCTAATTCTCTGCTATCATTCTCTATCTCTTTAATTTCCTGCTCAATCTTC
>DAOVOU010000081.1 GCA_030629475.1 Desulfobacterales bacterium
AGAAAAAAATATGCGCATGCCCTTTGTGCCATTCCAGATATCGAGTTCCTGAAGCACTAAAAGGAAAGACTGTTTCCTGCAAAAAATGCGGCTCAAGCTTTAAGGTCTTCTTCGAAGTTGCGGGTGATCAAGAAGAATCACCTCAGGAGACTGCCGTCGTGCAAGAGGTGTCCGAGAAACCCACCCATGAAAGAGAGGAGGCCCCTAAAGGGATTGAAGAGCAAGAAGTCTCTGATAAGGCGTTTGATTTGACGGTTTCAGAGGACAAACTCGAGGCCTATATCTGTCCAAGGGGAAAAGTGCCTCTTGAAATTTCTTTGGGTGATATTAAAGAACTGCTTGCAATGAGAGGTATCCAATACGGCATTGTCGATGACACGGTAATAACCGAATATCTGAAAAATAGACCCATCCGGAAAAAACCGTGGAAGATTGCAGAAGGCAAAGCACCCGGCCCTGCCCGGAACGACGAGGTCAAATATTACTTTGACACAGATTCATTAAAAATCGGCACGCTCAAGGATGGCGGGATCGTTGACTTCAAAGACCGGGGAGAAATCCCACACGCAAAAAAAGGGGATCTCATCGCTGAAAAAATTCCCGGAGTGGATGGAACGGGGGGGATGGACGTATTTGGCCTCATCTTTCCTGCCCCAAAGGCCAAAAATATTAAACTTCGATGCGGGAAAGGTGCCGAAAAATCTGAAGATGGACTCAAAGTTTTTGCCAAGCTTGACGGACGGCCTGAGATTTCGGCCCACGGCAAGCTGTTTGTGTTGCCTGAACTCAAAATATCGGGTGATGTGGGACTTGACACGGGTCACATCGAATTTGATGGTAATATTGACGTCCACGGATCAGTCCAGGACGGCTTTCGTGTAAGAGGCGGAAAGCTCTCGGCCAAGGAAATACTCAAAGCAGAAATAGACATTGCTGGAGATATTGTTGTCCTGGGAGGAATTATTGGCGCACGCATCAAGACCGGCGGAAGCGTAAGGGCCAAACATGTCAACGCATCGGATATTGAAGCTTTGGGTGATGTTGTGGTGGAGAACGAACTTCTTAATTCCAGAATTGAGTCAAGCGGTGCATGCCTCGTTAAAGGGGGAACGATCCTTTCCTCATCGATTTCTGCGAGAAAAGGCATAGAAGCAAATGAGATCGGCTCTGATACGTCAAAGCCGTGCACTCTGGCTGTCGCTTTCGATGAAAGGGTCATAAACGAGGTTGATAAGATCAAAGAGGAACTTAGGGGCTTCGCCCCAATTGGAATAATGGAATAATGGAATAAAGGAATGATGGGTTAAGAAGAAGATGACGAATGTAACTCATTGATATACATTATCATTATGAGCTACCTACAAAATTTGTAGGTCACAGCATGGCAGTTTCTGATTAACCTACAAAAAATGGAGGTTCCGGTTTTTAACTATTGTTCCATTATTCCAACATTCCATCATTCCAGATCAATGGCACAGAAAACTGCCGCCGAAAGATAAATGATTACAACGAGTTGTACAAATTCCGAGACGTCAAATTACACTGAAAAAAGAAGAGCAGGAAAAGCGTAGAACACGGGTGGATGAACTCCAGGAGGAAGCCAAGAGGATCGAGAAAGAAACAGGGGAACTGGCTCAAGTTCAGGACCGCGCTATGGTGGAACAACGGACCTTTAAAGAAGAAAGGGAAGAACTGAAAAAGGGAAATAATACTGAACAACTGGCTCAGGTTGAAATGCTAATCAAGGATCTGGACTCAAAAATAGACCAGACGGAAAAAAACCTGGAACAACTCCTCAATAAACAGGATCAAATTACGGAAAAAATTACCGGCTTTCAAGATGAAATCAAGAATTCCGAAGAAGAGATCAAGGGATTTCGTGATGAAATCGAAGCCCTGTCTGAATGGTCACAGCGAGACAAGGGGTTGCCCACTGTCAAAGTTGGTGGCGTGATTTTTTCGGAAACCACGATCAGAGGGCCTCATTCCTCAGCCGTATTAAGAAAAAACTTGCGTCAGGTCTCTATCAAGGAGACTAAAATCTCCGATCCTGATTCCGGGGTCAAATGGAAGATGAACGTTTCGCGACTTGACTAATCACCCCGGAAATCCTTTCCATACCTCTCACATATTCAATCCCCCCTTTTTTGCCATGGCAAGTTGGACCAAAACGTGGTACAAACCCGAAAAAACAGAATGATACAAAAATCTTTAAGAGGAAAAATCCGTGGACCCAAAACAGAAGAGCCTATTGCGCAAGCTTCCGGGTGTGGACCATGTTCTTGAGCTGTGGGACAGGACACAGCCGGTGAAAGATGTGCCCAGAGCTGTGTTGGTACGGTCGATCCGCACCACCCTGGACCGACTTCGAACGAGGATTCTCGCTGGCGATGAACTCCCGGATGAGACCGTGTTCGGCGACAATCTACTCATCCATCTTGCCACACAGGCAGTGAACAAAAGCATGGAATTCAATCTGAAGCGCGTGGTTAATGCAACGGGCGTGGTCGTTCACACTAACCTGGGCCGTTCCTTGCTACCCGAAAGCGTAGCAAGGCATGTGGCCGAGATTTCGAGCCGGTATTCGAACCTCGAATTCGATCTGGAAAAAGGGGCGCGTGGATCCAGATATAGCTGCGTTGAAGAGATCTTGTGCGAGATAAGTGGTGCTGAAGCTGCCATGGTCGTAAATAACAATGCAGGGGCGGTCTTTTTGTCTCTGGAAACGCTGGCAAGGGGGAAAGAGGTGATCGTTTCAAGGGGTGAGCTGGTGGAAATCGGAGGCTCATTCCGCATACCGGACGTTATGGCCCGAAGCGGCGCCAGGCTGGTGGAAATCGGCACAACCAACAGGACTCATCTGCCGGACTATGAAGGGGCAATCCGTGACGAGACAGCGTTATTGCTCAAGGTCCATACCAGCAATTACAGCATGGTAGGGTTTACGGCTGAAGTTTCTCTGAAGAATCTGGTGGCCTTGGGGGCCACGTACCATCTTCCTGTCATGAAAGATCTGGGCAGCGGCAACTTTGTCGATTTTTCAAAATACGGTATCATGAACGAACCCACGGTTCAGGAGACCGTGGCAGCCGGCGCCGATGTGGTCACCTTCAGTGGCGACAAGATGCTGGGAGGACCCCAGGCTGGAATCATCGTGGGTCGAAAAGAAGCGGTCGAGCGGATCAAAAAAAACCCTATTAACCGGGCCCTCAGAATCGATAAGATGACCCTGGCAGCCCTTGAGGCCACGCTTCACCTGTATCGAGATGAATCCAGGGCCATCTCGGCCATTCCCACACTCCGCATGCTCACCCTGCCTCCCAAGATCATTGCCAACAGGGCAAAACGGCTCCTGAATCGATTGAGGAAACTGGGAGATAGCCGGCTGGAAGCCATCATTATAAACGCCTCATCCCGTGTAGGTGGGGGCGCCCTTCCCCTGCAAGAACTCCCGACCAGGTGCGTGGCCGTCAGGATAAAAGGGCTCTCGGCAAATCGTATTGATCACATCATGCGGGAAGCGACTCCACCCATTGTCGGGCGCATTGAAGACGACCTGTTTGTGATGGACCTCCGCACCGTTCAGGATGAAGAGATTGCCATGATTGTCTCAACATTGAAAAAAATCCTTGCGGAGGCGTAAGTGAAACAGCCCTTGGTCGGAGCAAACGCCCTGAAACAAGCATTTCCGCAGATGCCGGTGGCTGAGGAATTCCAGGGCTTTTTTAATTCGTCTGCGACAAAGGGTGACCGATTTGCTGTACTTGTCATCCGTATTGACGATTTTGATAGGACGTTAAAACAGCTTGGGGAAGATATTACTTCGGGCGTGGTTGTCAGGCTGGCACGGATTATAGATGGTCTGAGCAAGACGCGCTCTATTGAGTGGGGACGACTCGACCAGGAGCGGTTTGCATGTTTCTGCCCGGATACGGACGAGCAAGCCTCCGTTCAATTGGCAAAGGAGATCCAGCGGCGCCTTGCCCTTGTCGGCGAAGAGACCGTTTCCGTTGGGGTGGCTGTACACCCTTTCTGGCCCTTCGAAAAAATGACTATTCTGGATAATGCCCAAAAGGCCTTGGACCATGCTGCTTTTTTTGGACCAAACACTGTTACACCATTTGATGCGGTCAGCCTGAACATCAGCGCTGACAAGCTCTATCAATACGGAGACATTGATGGAGCCATTGAAGAGTTTAGAAGGGCCCTGGCCGTAGATCTTCAAAATGTGAATGTCCGTAACAGTCTAGGCGTTTGTTACGGCGTGCAGGGCAAGTTGGATCTGGCTATTGATGCCTTTGAAACAGCCATCCGTCTTGATCCGGAAGATGTGATGGCCACATACAACCTGGGCCTTGCCCACTTTAAACAAGGAGATGGGCAAAAAGCACTTAGCCTATTCCTTAAGGCCCACAGCCTCGACGGAGACAACCCCGAGGTGGCCTACCAGATAGCCGTGTGCTATCGAGAGAAGGATCAAACCGAAGCGGCCCTTGAGTATCTCGCAAAAGCCGCCCAGAACACGCGCAAAGGGGGACATATATTCCAGGCCCTGGGAGAGTGTTATCTCGAAAAAGAGATGCTTAAGGAAGCTGCCAAGGCGTATGAAAAAGCAATTAGACGTAACCCAACCGATCCGAAAAGCTTGAGCCATCTTGGTCATCTGTATGGGGCCCTGGGTGAAAATATGGAAATCGCCATTGTCCTATGTCGAGAGAGCACCAGAATTGATCCAAACAATGGGCTTTACCGATACCGGTTGGGCAAGCTTTACCTGCAAAGTAAGGATTATGAAAATGCCCTGGAGCAGCTCAAAATGGCAGCCGAGCTTGGAGAGGATTGCGGTGAACTAATACGCGAAGCAGAAATCTCCATGGATGCAGTGGTTGACAGGAACTAGTAGCGTGATTCCAAAACAGTGTTGCAATATACTAGGGTGTCACCCTCACTGAAACCCTCCCCCTTCAAGCCTATCGTTACCCACAAGTTCCCTCTCCCCTTGAGGGGAGAGGGTTAGGGTGAGGGGTGAAAGAATGAAGCATCAAGCCAGAAGGCTCAGAAAAAATATGACTGATGTCGAGAGGCTGCTGTGGCGACGTCTTCGCAATCGACAATTGGGTGGACATAAGTTTCGTCGCCAGCACCCTATTGGACCATTTTTTGTTGATTTTGTGTGTTTGGAGAAAAAACTCGTCATTGAAGTGGACGGCGGTCAACACGCGAGAAATTTGGAGGCGGATGTCAAGCGTTCTGATTATTTGAAGGAAAGAGGGTACCAAGTCTTGCGATTCTGGAACAATGAGGTTTTGGAGGAAAGCAAGTCTGTTTTGAGCGTAATTCTTTCGTCGTTGCTCAAAGATGAGCCCCCTCACCCCAGCCCCCTCACCCCAGCCCTCTCCCCCCAAAAGCGGGGGAGAGGGAGATAGCTGAGGAATCTTGGAACCCGGGAACCCAGAGGTTGAACGACTCTTATGAAAAACATTGTCTTAAGAGCATTTGAAGAAAGCATTCGAGTCAAGGAACGTTTTGTCAAAGAGAATGTGGACGGGCTTGTGACAGCAGCCCGACGCCTGGCCACCTGCTTTGCTGGTGGCTACAAACTCCTTATCTTTGGCAACGGAGGCAGTGCCGCTGATGCCCAGCACATTGCGGCAGAATTTGTAAACCGTTTTACCGTGGAGCGCAAACCTCTGCCTGCGCTGGCCCTGAGCACCGACACGTCCATTTTGACCAGTATTTCCAATGATTACTCCTTTGACGAGGTCTTTTCCAAGCAGATCAGAGCCCTTGGGAGAAAGGACGACATTGCCATGGGGATCAGCACCAGCGGCAACTCCAGGAACGTGATTCTTGCCGTGGAAACGGCCCGCGACATGGGCCTTCACACCTTGGGCTTGACGGGGTGCGGCGGAGGCAAGCTGGCTGATTGTTGCGACCTCTCCTTGACGGTGAATTCACGGGCAACCCCACGCATCCAGGAAACCCATATCACAGCAGGACATATTCTGTGCGAACTAGTGGATCGAATCCTTTTCCCTGAAAGTTTTTGAGGAAGCTTAGTCCTGCATTCGTGTCCGTTCACAATTCACGCCTCAATCGTCAATAGACAATGTGGGTTGTCAGTGTCATACTTAACGGAGGCAGTGTGATTTACATCGAAAATGGTAAGTTTTCAAAAAGTTCGGGTTTTCGTCATTGCGAGCGAAGCGAAGCAATCTCTTTGATAGCAGTGAGATTGCTTCGTCGCTGACGCTCCTCGCAATGACACGAAATGACAGTTTCAGGAAATCACCCCGAGCTTTTTGAGAAGATACCGAAAATGATGTGTAACCGAAATCCGAAATCCGAAATCCGAAATCCGAAATCCTATGAACCCATAGACGTGTCGTCATTAAAGACTTATCCACTGACATCCCGGAAAAGCAAGGTGGATCGGACGGATTTTGCTCGTCCATGGAAACCTGAGGGGTCCCTGGAAGATTTCTTGGACCGCCTCCCCAATATCCTGGCAGTCAAGGATTTTAAGGCGGTCGTCTCAGCTATTGCAAAGGCCTATAAGGGTGGCAAGAATGTGGTGCTGGCCATGGGTGGCCACGTCATTAAGGTGGGTCTTAACCCTGTTGTCATTGACCTGATGAAGCAGGGCGTCATCACAGCTATTGCCATGAACGGGGCAGGCATTATACACGACCTTGAGGTCGCCATGATTGGCAGGACCTCTGAAGACGTTCTCGAGGGACTGGAACATGGAGCCTTTGGCATGGCACAAGAGACTGCGGATTTTTTGAATCGTGCCATTTCAAAGGCTGGCAAGGAGGATTTGGGGCTGGGCCAAGCCATAGGACAGGCGATTATCGAAGAGAATCTCCCTTTTGGCAAAGAGAGCATCCTTGCAGCGGCAATACAGCTTCAGATTCCTGCAACCGTCCATGTGGCGATCGGAACTGACATCATTCACATACATCCCGGATTCGACCCCGAGGCTGCGGGCAAGGCAACCCATCTCGATTTCAGGCTCTTTGCTTCGGTGGTCGCAACCCTGGAGGATGGGGTTTATATGAATGTCGGCTCAGCAGTGATCCTGCCCGAAGTCTTTTTGAAAGCACTTACCCTAACTCGTAATATGGGACATAAAGTAGAGCGATTTACGGCCGTGAATATGGATTTTATCCGGCACTACCGCCCCACGACGAATGTAGTCGAGCGCCCGACCAGCATGGGCGGGGTGGGCTATACCCTCATCGGTCACCATGAGATAATGTTTCCCCTCCTTGCAGCAGCCGTGGTTGAGAAAATCGGCGGGGTGTCTAAATAACGAGTCCGGGCCAGCTCAGCAGTTCTAATTTCGGATTTGTTTAACAATCTGGTTACAATGCTCTGCGTTGTAACCCAAACCGCTGGACGCTCTGCGTCCAATACAGACTATTTTTTCCAAGACGCAGAGCGTAGGAACGAGATGGCCGAAACCTGCTGGACAGGTGCGAGAAATCGTTTTATATTATGGGAAAAATATCATATTCGTAAGGAGACACCATAGAATGCCTATCTTCGAGTATCACTGCATAAAGTGCGACAGGGATTTTGAAGTTCTGGTCCTTGGAAACCAGAAAATCACTTGTCCCACCTGCAACGGCAAGAAGGTCAAAAAGCTTCTTTCCAGTTTCAGCCACAAGAGTGACGGTGAGTTCTCAAGCTCAAAGGGTTCTGCCTGCAGCTCTTGTAGCGCCACAAGCTGCAGCACCTGTAGCCATTGATACCCGGGTTGAGCGGTTCAACGTTCACGGTTCACGGTTCACGGTTGAAAAGCCCCTGGCCCAGACCCTGGCCCAGACCGGGATTATGAGATTAGTAGATTAATTTAAGCACGTCGCGCCAGGGCGGGCCGGGACTACCTGGGCACCAAAATCATCTTGGGATGTCGCGCCAGGGCAAGCCT
>DAOVOU010000064.1 GCA_030629475.1 Desulfobacterales bacterium
AGAAAACGAGATCCTGGACAAGTATGTGGCCGAACTTAAAAAGCGATCCCATGGCCGTGGGGTAGCGAAATTCAGGAGGTTTTTGGAAGTCAAACGAACCTACCCCAAAGACGCGTTCCTTGCCGGCATCAGCAAGGCCTTTCAATATGGCCTCTATGACCTTAAGCGGCTGGAAAGTATTATTCTATCCTATGTTGCAGGCAATTTCTTTGAACTATGATGTACAGCCAAATCCAAACTCTTTTGGAATCGCTCAAGTTTAAAGGCATGCTCCGGGTACTTTCGCCCGTGTTGGATCGGGCTGAAAAAGAAGGATGGTCCGTCTCCGACACCCTGGTTGAGCTTCTCAAGGAAGAATTGCATTATTGCAAGGAACGGAGCCTGGAGAATCGGATCAAACATGCTCGTATCCCCTGGAACTGGACCCTTTCTACCTTCCCATTTGAAAGACAGCCGGCCGTCAAAAAAAGGCAGATCATGTCCCTGACTACTGCAGGCTTTGTGGAAAAGGGCGAAAACATCGTCTTTATCGGTGAACCAGGGACCGGCAAATCAGGGCTGGCCGCAGGGCTTTTGCGGGAGGCATTGATCTCGGGATACCGAGGCCTGTTTTACAATGTTCAGGACCTGCTCAATGATCTTTATGCGTCGTTGGCTGATCGTAGAACCACAAATCTGCTCAAAAGGCTTTGTCGCTATGACGTTTTGCTCCTTGACGAACTTGGGTATTTAAGCCTGAGTGTTGAACAAATGAATGCCTTTTTCAAGCTCATGGCCGAACGTTACCAGACCAATAAAGCAACCATAATCACCACGAACCTGGACTACCCCAAATGGTATGACCTGTTTAAGCCCAAGGACATGGTTGACGCATTGCTTGACAGGCTTCAACATCGATGCATCACCATACGTATCAACGGCCATTCGCTTAGGAAAAGACCTGATCCCAGCGCGAAAAAAGGCGGGAAAACATCAAAAAAATGAGACAACGATTTTCCAGCCAGGAGCTCTTCACATTACGAAACCATATCCCCATTGATATCCTGATCGAAAAGGTCCTGATGGTTCCATCCAAATTCAGCGAGGGATTTTTTCGATTCCGTTGTCCTTTATGCGGCGCATTCAATACGGCCACAAATCGTGATACCAACCTGGCAAGATGTTTTTACTGCAACAAAAACTTCAACACCATCGAGATGGTTATGGCCATCAGAAAGACCGACTTTGTTGAAAGCGTGAAGTTTTTGAAACACTGTCACAAGGCCTTGACTAAGAATAGAGGCAATCGACCGGTTACAGCCGCTGGCAATGCATCTCGAGACGATTTGCTTTCCTCCGTGCTTCAAGACACTGACGAAAATATCAACGTTTTTGATTCTAATACGCAACGCAGGCCATGTGAAAAACCGGTTCCTATCGGCGCCGTTTTGGATAAAACTCTCTTGCACCTACCCCGGAAGCATCACCAGAATCAAAGGAAGCTATTGCCCCCTCCTCCCCCCGAAACAGCCTCTCCCAAGGCCTACCCCAGCAGCCCCATAATAAAACGCATTGAAGGGCTCGAACAGCAAATGGAGAGCCTCTTTGAGCAACTTCAATATCTCAATGCTGTTATTGGCATCCAAAACCGATCGCTCTAACTCCATCAAAGTCCCCCATAAGGGTACAAACCAATCTCCACAAACAGCCGGCGGGCTATTTGAGGGGGATCGGCGGGATAGTCGGGGTATCGAATGCATAGATTAAAGTACAAACCTATGCGCATTAAGATGGGGAATTTAACTTAGCACAAAGTGGGGAAAAAATCTTAGCGGCGAGGCTCTCTCTCTTCAGTAGTATCCGGTCTTTTTTTTCAACTTTTTCAACTTAAGAGCAAGAAAAATACATCCTTTGCGTTTTCAGCGTATTGCCTGTTTTGTCCCCTCCAGGTGTAGATGATAGGATATTGATATCATTCAGGATTTCGAGAGAATCCCCTTGACAGGTCTTACTATTTTTCTGGTATTGTCACACACATGAAAACGATCGATATAACGTCGCTACGCAACTTGAGACGCAAGGCAGGTCTTTGTCAAACAATTGTGGCTCGGGCTTTGGGCAAATCTCAACAGTGGTTAAGTGCGGTCGAACTCGGCTACATCGTAGTCAGCAGACGCCGGCTTTTTGACGGAATCGCTGCGATCCGGACATTGACGGCGCTTAAAAAGGCGAGTTCAGCCAAATGACCGAGGTTTTGACAAGAAAAGAAGTCGCTCAATTGCTGAAGGTGCCTCTTCGGACAATCGATTTCTGGACCAAAACCGGCCAGATACCTTTTTCGCGACTTGGGGGACGTACAATCAGGTTTTCCAAGGAAAGGTTGGATGCGTGGTTTTTGGAAAAGGAGGCTTTGCAGAATGGACCTCAGCACGCTCAAGGGTAGCATTGACCTCGTAGCGGTCGTGGAAGGCGCGGGCACAGAACTCAAACGGTTCGGCAGACTGCACAAGGGTCTCTGTCCTCTGCATAGCGATACAGAACCGAGCTTTGTTGTTTATCCTGACCAGCACTTTAGGTGCTTTGGGTGCCAGGAACACGGCGACGTATTCGACTTCATTCAAAAACTGCATGGCTGCGACTTCAAGCAGGCCCTTGGCATCCTGGGCATTAAGCAGGGCAAGTTGACCACTGAGAAGCGCGAGGAAATCAAGCGGCTTCAGCACAGGCGTGAATTGGTGAAAGCCTTCAGAAAGTGGGAGATTGATGCCGCAGACGAGGCGGCCATGCTCTGTCGGTGCTGTCGCAAGGTCCTCGGAGAGATAAAGACCACAGCCCATATGGACAAATACGGTAACAGATACCACGATTTGGAAACCTACGCATATCACCTTGATGTCTTGGTGGGTGACGATGATCAGGCCAAGATAGGATTATACGATGCAGGATACTATGGCTGAGAACTTTGACCTGGGTCAGGCCCTTCTTGAAACTGAAAAAGAGGCGGCAAGGCATGCAAAAGAACTAGACAGGGCGATAAAAACGATTTTACCCGCGAGTATGCTTAAGGAGCTTGACGAAGCAAAAGAGGAACGGGCTGCTATTCAACTTGAAAGCCAGGAGGCCGAGAAACAGGCCAGTAATAGCTTAGATTTTCCCACCCATATCATGTCAGGCGTGGCCGGAGACTTCGCCAGAATATACGGTGAGCATTTAGAGCCACCGGACCACTTTTTCTACATGTCTTATCTCACGATTTTTGGCCTGTATGTGTCTGACAGGCTCTTTCTTAACTCGCAACGAAAGCCCGCACCACGACTCTATACGATCCTTTTAGGCGAGTCAGGAGACACTCGTAAGAGCACAGCGATAGAGGAAACAGAGCAACACTTCAGAAGCTTTATTGAGCCTGGGACTATGGCCGTTTGCCGAGGGGCCGCGTCAGGAGAGGGAATAGGAAAGTTGCTGACAAAGATGCCTAAGATATTGCTCTATT
The DNA here is from genome assembly GCA_030629475.1 of Desulfobacterales bacterium. GTDB lineage: Bacteria > Desulfobacterota > Desulfobacteria > Desulfobacterales. The sequence goes on from DAOVOU010000064.1 coordinate 3,473, forward strand.
ATGACGAATTAAAGGTTTTTGTCAGCAAATGCGGCATAAAAAACTCGACCTTGCTTATGGCTACGAATACGCTATTTGAAGCTACTCGGTACGAGAACCAAACATCCAAAGACCCCTTCATAATAGAACACGGCCTTGTGTCTATGCTCGCCGCGTCAACCATAGACACCTACAGTGGTTTGTTTGACAGCAAATTCCTTGATATCGGATTCAATAACAGACTGTTTTTAGTACCTGGTGATTCTGATAAGTGCTTTCCTGTCCCTATTTCGATACCTGATGAACAAATACACAGACTTCACGGGCAGCTACAAAATCGACTGAAACTTACAAAAGATGTTTTGGCAATGTCCATTGATCAGGATGCAGGCGAAAGGTGGGCTGAATTTTACAGGCAAATAAAGGGTAGCTCACCTTATGCCAAGCGCCTAGATACCTACGGGCTCAGACTTATGCCACTGCTGGCCTTGAACGACCTGAAAGAGACCGTGGACTTGGAGGTTGTGAATAAGGTGATTGCCCTTCTCGAGTGGCAACATCAAATTAGACAAGCCTATGACCCTATTGACGCAGAAGGCAAAGTTGCCCGGATGGAAGAAGCTATTAGGAGGGCATTCAAAATCAAAAGCACGTGGGACGTGAGGGGCCTACAGCGTAAAGTCCATTACAACCGCCATGGTATTTGGGTGTGGGATTCTGCAATTAAAAATTTGAGACGCAACACAGAGGTGCACTTTAACGCTAGGAATAAAATCTATACGTTGTTTTGAGAGGACTTGTCACCAGATGTGTCACCAGCATGTTGAAGGCTTATAACTCATGAATATTACACCAGAAAAAGGCCAAAAAGTGCAAAAAGTGAGGTAAAGGGGGTGAATATGGACTATAACTATATATAATTAATACATAATTATATGTTTTCCCCCCTTTATGTATATATATAGCGAAAAACGAGGTTTTTTTTAAAGGATAATAATAGGTTAGCACGATAAAAGTACATGGTGACAAGTTTGGTGACAAATCTGATGACACTCTGAGGGGTAGGGTTGCGTTGAAAAAAAGCTCAACATTAGCTCATCACATTCATCACATAAAATGGCTAAACGGAGAAGTTAATCCGGTTGATGGGATGTCAACTTTCTGGTTAATGGAAGCAGCCTAACCTTCTATGGCAGTGTCTTGAGCTTGTTGGTGGGCTGTTGCCGGAGACTAAAAAAAGGAGATTTTGAGGCGATGACACAAGCAGACGAAAAGAAAAACTGTCCAATTTTTTTAGCGGCTCAAATTAGCCGACTCGGTGTTGGAAACGACAATGCACCTGAGTCCTTTTTTTGTGACTCTCACTGTGCCTGGTACGACGAAGAGACGTTGACCTGTGGCATTCTGGCCGCCCTCCGGGGCATACCACAGACGAAAAGTGGTACTCAGCAGCATAAAAGAGCATACAGCGTTCGTAACCCGTTGTTATTCAAGGCTTTTTGAAGGTGAAATGTATTAGAAATACGTTTGAGGATAGATGAAAATCTTAATTGACAGTAGGGAGCAAGTACCTTTCAGCTTTTCCCGCTTTGATGTTGAGACGGAAGTAGTGGGGTTGCCAGTTGCCGATTACAGCCTACCTGGATTCACGGACAGAGTGGCTGTGGAGAGAAAGACCGTAAATGACCTAGTCTCGTGTCTCAAGAATGCTAACCGGATAAGGTTTGAAAAGGAGCTTGCCCGGGCACGGTATTATGAACTGTTTGCCGTGATTGTCGAAGCGTCTTGGCAGGACCTTGCTCAGGGGCGGTATCGGTCAGACATGCGGCCACATTCGGCTTGTCAATCCGTTTTGACGTTTCAGGTGCGTTACGGTACTCCCTTTGTGTGGGCTGGCTCGAGAGCGGAAGGGGAGTATATAACCTTCTCCCTTTTGCAAAAATTCGTCAGGGAGATCGAAAAGCGATTTAAGGTTTTGGGGTCAACATAATGGCTAACGCACAAACGCCAAAGATAGACAGAGTCAAAATGGAGCAAATGCTTCGAGCTGGCAAGTCTCAAGTTGAAGTAGCGAGATATTTCGAGGTCTCGCCTGCAGCGGTTTGCAAAATGGCAAAACGACTCGGGGTGTATGCGACGAAGGTTGCGGCTTTTGAACATGCGCATGAGATAGTAGAGCGCGACCTGGACGCCCTGTCACAATTGCACAAGATTAACCAGGATGCTAACGAGATACTCGACCTGCTCATGAGGTGGAACCGGGGAGATGATGAGGCTTTACAGGTCTTAGAAAGTCAGGTCCACAAGATCCGCGTGGGCAAGACGGGCAAGATTGTCGAAAGGGCCAGGTTTAAGGACCCTCGGGAGTTAGCACTAAAAGCCATGGGCGAGATCCGAAACCAGTTGAGTCTCCAGTTAGAGATATTCAAAACCTTGTACGACCTCGAAGCTGTCAGGCAATTCCAGCAAGAAGTATTGATGGCTATAGGAGAGGAAAAACCGAGTGTTAGAGACAAGATCATTCACAGACTTAAACAAAAACAGACTCTTCGGGGATCTGTTTCAATCGATTTCTGAAAGGTTTGGGGACACAGACCAGGCAAAGCCGTTAGGCCAATGGGCTTGTGAACTGCCTATTATCCTGGACGGAAAGCCGTTTACGTTTGACAGGCACGAGTATCTCATTGAGCCCTACGCCGATTCGCACCCTGATCAGACTTATATCAAAGCATGTCAACTTGGTCTAACTACGCTTGCAATGCTCAGGGCCATATACGGCGCTCGCTATCGTGGATTTAAGGGTGTTCTCTACCTTTTTCCGACGCATACAGATGTCATCGATTTCTCAAAGGGCAGAGTCACGCCATTGATAGAGCAAAACCCTGACAGTATCGGCAAATGGATTCGGGACACCGACGCTTCAAACATCAAGCAGATTTGGAATGCCTTTATCTACTTTCGTGGAATGACCTCCAGGGTAGGGTTGAAATCGGTACCAATAGACAATTTGATTCTTGATGAAACCGATGAAGCGCCGCAGAATGCGATAGACATGGCCATGGAACGCATGGCCCACAGCGAGTTTAAAGAGGTCCTGAAGTTGTCGAATCCTACTTTACCGGATTATGGCATTGACAAAGCCTTCCAGGAGACAGACCAGAGATACTGGCTGCTCAAATGTCCTGCCTGTAATAGCTACACGTGCCTTGAGGACCTCTTCCCGGACTGTCTCGTTGAGGTCAATGACCGGGTTATCCGGGCCTGCCAGAAGTGTAAAGGTGAGCTTAATCCGAGCGTAGGTGAGTGGGTAGCCAAGAGATCGTCAATCACCGACAAGAGGGGATATCACTATTCACAGCTATTCTCTCATTTTGTTGATCCTAGAGATATCCTTCACCAGTTCAGAACCACGAGCAATCTACAGGATTTCTGGAACCTCAAGGTAGGCAATGCTTATATCGAGGCAGAAAACCGTTTGAGTATTGAAGAAGTGCTTTCTCTTTGTGGGACTGAAGGCATCCTGAGTCAGGACAGGGGGCCGTGCACCATGGGAGTTGACCAGGGCAAAGACCTTCACGTTGTCATTGGCAAGCATCATCCTCAGAAGGCCGGTCAAATCGTTCACCTGGGTATTTACGAAGCCTGGGAAGAGCTTGACCGTCTCATGAAGAATTTTAGCGTCTCCAGGTGTGTGGTGGATGCTTTACCGGAAACCAGGAACGCCCGGGCCTTTGCAGAGCGTCATAGGGGTAAGGTGTTTCTGAATTACTACAGTATTCATCAAAAGGGGAGCTATGCCTGGAACGAAAAGACGTTGATTGTTTCGTGTAATCGGACAGAGTCTCTTGACGCAAGCCACAAGGAGATAATGGACCAAAACTTAATACTCCCGAAGAACTGTGAGATAGTCCAGGAGTTTGCCCTGCATCTTCACAATGTGGCGAAGAAGTTGGAAGAGAACGAAGAAACAGGCTCTAAAAGATATGTTTATGTGAAGCTCGGTGACGACCATTTCAGGCACGCTTTTAACTACGAGGCTATGGCCCGTCAATACGCGGCCAATTCTTTATTTGCGGATATTTTATAATGGCGATACTTAAACAAATAGAATTCAAGAACCCATTGCAGCGCACGGGCCGATGCGTTTACTTTGAGGAAACCCACACGGGGCTGCTATTTAGCGCGCTTGTTGGCGCCGTTTGCGCGCCTGACCTGGCCGGCCGTCCTGGTTTTGGGGTTTTGGTGGCCATTGACCATCAGGAAGATCCTCGCCTCAAGAGCGTGCCTACCGCAGACAGGTGGCTTCGAGTTCTGACCGAATTTGAGGAATTCAACTTTGAAAAACTCATTTATCGCTGTATCGCCTTACGAAACAAGCTTTGCGGGCGCGAGCTTTTCATCCCAGCCGTGTCAAAATATTGGTTAAGCAGCGAGCTTGATTCTGCCTGCCAGCGCGCACTTGTGGACATCAACCGCTCTTTGAAACGGGGAAAAAAATTCTATTTATCCGCTGTTCAGGATCAGGACATGGACTTTCCCAATTTGGTCAGGACTTTGTATTCAGTTCGCCAGAGCCTGGACTTATCCCGTGCGAAACGGTTGAAGGCCGTGCTTGCCGCATTTGGCCGGGAGCAAGCCAAAGTAAAGGACGCGCACAAGCTGTGGCCTGGTATCTGTGCCCTGGCCTTATCCGTAAACGCCATCGTCGCCGGACGTTTATGGGAGTCGCCGCAGATTGATATCGAAACCCGCTCTTTGAGCGACCGTCGCCTTGACATGCTTGAAAAAGGATCTGGGACGGCCTTTGACGAATACGAGCGATGCCTTGTTCAGCACGAGGCTGATCAAAGTCGGTGGGTGCAGGGGGTGGATTATGACGATTATTGCGCTGGAGAAACCATCCCGACCATGCCGGGTGAAGATAATTGACAAAAACCTTAAACCTTAAAGGAGGTACATCATGAAACATATTTTGGACATGAGCAAGACCGAGCTTGAGGAGTTCGCAATGGAAGATCCGCAAGCCTATGACCAGGCTGTCAGGCGCTTAGATTATGAACGGGAAGCCGATTATACTCACAGGCAATTTGCCGCAAGAACCCCAGGCTTTGAACGAGCCCTTCAAAGTGGAGACATTCAA
>DAOVOU010000349.1 GCA_030629475.1 Desulfobacterales bacterium
TCAAATACCTCCTTCCCCGGCTTGTGGGCAAGGGCACAGCCATGTCTCGACTCACCGGTGGTATTGGCGGCAGGGGCCCTGGCGAGACGAAACTTGAAGTCGATCGGCGGCGCGTTAGGGATCGGATAGGTCACCTTGAGAAGTTGCTCCGGGAAATCCAGAAACAGCGGGGACAGCGCAGGGCCAGGCGGAATAAAAGAGGCCTGCCAGTCATATCGATCATTGGATACACAAATGCGGGCAAGTCGACTCTTCTAAATACCCTGACCAAAAGCTCAGTGCTGGCCGAGAGTCGTCTCTTTGCCACCCTGGACCCAACCAGCAAACGAAAAAAGCTTCCAAAAGACGTGGAAGTCATCATTACCGATACGGTCGGCTTTATCCGGCAACTCCCAGAAGAGCTGATAACAGCCTTCCGTGCCACCCTGGAAGAACTGGAGGATGCTGATTTGCTCCTGCACGTCATTGACATCAGCAATCCAAGATTTGCAGACCAGATTAAATCCGTAGAACGGATTCTTGAAAGCCTGCACCTGGATCGAATTCCTGTACTGAGGGTTCTAAACAAGCAGGATCGTGTGGACCCAGTCACTGTGAAAAAGCTGACCCGCACCTTGGACGCTGTGGCCATCTCAGCCAATGATGAGCAGACACTGCCCCCCCTCCTGGACCAAATGGAATTGCACATAAGGCATGTAATAAGGCGCAGCACTTGCGCCGCTCGGGTAGAGCCGCTTGTGGCCGTATCTTAAGCAGAAACTCTGAGAGGGGCTTGACAGGAAACAAGGGCTCTGTTATGAGGCAAATCAAGAACTTGAACCCTTGCCTTTTGGTAAGGGTTTTTTTCCATAGAGAGACAAATAAGGCGCGAGTTTTGCAGAGCATTAGAATCTAGTTCGCTTCGCTCACAATTGGAATAATGGAATATTGGGTTAAAAGGTCTCAAGGGGAACCAAAGGAAAGAGGCGTGAAGTCCTACCTGAAGACAACTGTCCTGATCCTTATTGCTTATGCGGCCGCCGGATGCTCGAAAAATCTGCAAGGAGTCTCATCTCATAGGCCAGGCCATGAATCAACCTCAGGCGTGTCGTCTCCAAACCATCTAAAAGAAGCAGCGTCCTCTGTTGCAGAGGATGGCGACAGTGAGCCAGCAGCGGCTTCTGTTGACGAAGGAGAAAGGGAAAAAACTAAGAACACCCAGCAAATCCTGGATGAGGCGCTGGAGTTCTGTCAGACCTCGCAGGATTTTTGGGGACATGGCGATTTTGAAAATGCCATTGATGCTCTGGATCAGGCATATAACTTGATCTTGACGGCAGATATCAATGATAACCCCAAGTTGATTCAACAAAAAGAAGACATACGCTTCGTGATCTGCAAGCGGATGCTGGAAATCTATGCCTCTCGGTATATCGTAGCCACGGGCAACCATGATGCCATCCCCATGGTCATGAACCGATACGTCGAAAAGGAAATCAATCTGTTCAAAGGCCCGGAGCGCAAATTCTTTATGAGCTCTTACAAACGGTCAGGAAGATATCGGCCCGAGATTGTCCAGGCCCTGGAAAAAGCCGGACTCCCAAAAGAGCTCTCGTGGCTTCCGCTCATTGAGAGCGGGTTCAAGGTCAAGGCCCTGTCCCGTGCTCGCGCGCTGGGGTTGTGGCAATTCATACCTTCCACAGGCTACAAGTTCGGTCTCAAAAGGGACCAATGGGTAGATGAAAGAATGGATGTTACCAAGTCTACCCGTGCGGCCATTGCCTATCTTAAAGAACTCCACAACATATTTGGTGACTGGACTACTGTGCTGGCAGGATACAACTGCGGAGAGGGAAAGGTCCTCAGGGTTATACGAAATCAGAATATTAACTACCTGGACAACTTTTGGGATCTTTTTGAAAAGCTCCCATGGGAAACAGCGCGTTATGTGCCACGCTTCTTAGCAGCCCTTTTTATCATAAATGACCCGGAGAGATTTGGCTTCGACCTGAAAAGTCTTGACCCACCGCACTCATATGAGAAGATCACGATTTCAAAGCAAATGCGGGTCAAAGATATCGCAAAGGTAATGGGCATCTTTGACAAAAGCCTTGAGGATCTCAACCCGGAACTGCGCCACAAGGCAACGCCTCCTGACTCTTATGAGCTAAAGGTACCGAAGGACAACGGTGCCCTTCTTGTTGCAAGGCTGGACGAAATCCCTGTGTGGACTCCACCCAAAAGGCTGTATGCCTATCACCGGGTCCGGCGGGGAGAGACGCTTTCGTACCTGGCCGCCCGCTACCGGA
>DAOVOU010000145.1 GCA_030629475.1 Desulfobacterales bacterium
ATTGTTCTATAGATTCCACAATCAAGTCCCCTACCTGAGACGTAGAATATCCCATCTGGCCTGCTGCCACTCCTTTCAGGTCTTGTGCCAGGACCTTTATCACGGCCTTTTCGATCATCTCTGCTGCGTCAGTTTCCCCAAGTGTGTCGAGCATAAGCTGTACGGCCAAGATGGATGCAATGGGGTTAACGATGTTTTGCCCTGCGTATTTTGGTGCCGAACCACCAATAGGTTCAAACATGGAGATCCCCTCGGGGTTAATGTTCGCCCCTGCTGCCATGCCCATTCCACCCTGGAGAATGGCTCCCAGGTCGGTAATAATGTCACCGAACATGTTATCGGTGACAATGACATCAAACCTTTCCGGGTTTTTGATCATCCACATACACAGGGCATCCACATGTGCATAGTCAGTCTCAATATCCGGGTATGCCTGTGCTACTTCCTTGAACGTGCGTTCCCACAGATCAAAGGCATATGTTAAGACATTGGTCTTGCCGCACAGGGTCAACTTCTTAGCCTGATTACGCCGCCTGCACAGATCAAAGGCATACCTGATGCAGCGTTCCACCCCCATTCTGGTATTGATTGATTCCTGGATAGCCACCTCATGGGGCGTGCCACGCCTCAAATATCCCCCTGCTCCTGCATACAGGCCTTCGGTATTTTCCCTGACGACCACAAAGTCAATGTCCTCAGGCCCCTTATCCTTCAAGGGAATCTCCACACCGGGATAGAGCTTTACAGGGCGCAAATTGACGTACTGATCCAGCTCAAACCGAAGCCTTAAGAGAATCCCTTTTTCCAGCACACCGGGCAGCACATCAGGATGACCTATTGCACCAAGATAGATTGCCTGGCATCTCTTTATCGACTCAAACACCTCATCGGGAAGCGCTTTTCCTGTCTTCTTGTAGAGTTCGCCACCCAGATCATAACGATGAAAAGAAAGCTGAAAGCCGTATTTGCCCGAGACTGCATCAAGGACCTTCAGTCCCTCGGCGATTACCTCCGGGCCTGTGCCGTCGCCCGGAATCACGGCTATGTCGTATTGCCTCTGTGTCATTGTGTTTCACAGTTTATTGTGTTTACACAGTTTGTTGTGTTTGTTGTGTTTGTTGTGTTAACTCAACAAACTCAACAAACTCAATGACCCCAAAGAACCCAACAAGCGTTCACGATTGCCTTTTGTTCAGTACATAGGCCATGAGCCCGCCAGCCTCAATAAGCTCCTGCATGAACGGCGGTACCGGGTTTGCAAGAAATCGCTTTCCATTTGTGTGGTCCGTAATCTCGCCTGTATCCTGGTTGACCGAAACCCGGTCCCCCTCCTGGATTCCTTGGAAGACCCCCGGGCATTCAAAAATCGCAAGGCCCATGTTAAAGGCATTTCTAAAAAATATGCGGGCAAAGCCTTCTGCTATCACACATGATATACCAGCCCCTTTTATGGCCATAGGGGCATGCTCACGCGACGAGCCACAACCGAAGTTTTTTCCTGCTACTATTATATCTCCCGGCCCGACCTTTTCAGCAAACGTGGCATCTACCCCTTCCATGCAATGCTTGCCCAGTTCGCTCATGTCTGTCGTAACCAGATAAATGGCAGGGATAATCACATCCGTATCTATGTTGTCGCCAAACTTCCAGACAGTCCCTTCTATTTTCATAATCATACGCAGGGCATCAAATAGTGGCGGGTAAATCCGAAATTCGAATACCCGCCTGCCAACGCCTGAGACAGCATTCAGCTTATGTGCCAGCATCTCTGGCAATGGCGGGCAGGTCGAAATCCGTTCTGTTTTCAAGGCGTAAGCCGCAAACAAATCCGTACTGTTCTCAGGGCGTGAGCCGCAAATTCAAATACTAAATGTTCAAAACGTCCTTTGCTCTCGCACATTATAGAAACGAAAATAGTCGTATATACATGTTGTTTTGGATTTTGTGTTTTGGTCATTTGTATTTGTTTCGAATTTCGTGGTTAGCGCAAGGTTGCGCCTGACGGCTTGAAAACATTACACTCCGTGTCGGATTTCGAATTTTCCCCTTTCTTCATCTTTCAATCCAATTCATCCGGTCCACCAATCCGTCCTAATACAGCGGATGCGGCTGCTACAGCAGGATTGGCAAGATAGACCTCGCTTGAGGGGTGCCCCATGCGGCCCACAAAGTTGCGGTTGGTGGTAGATACGGCCCGCTCCCCTGGCCCCAGGATTCCCATAAAGCCTCCTAAGCAGGGGCCACAGGTGGGTGGACTCACAATTCCCCTGGCTGCCAGAAAAATCTCTAATAGGCCCTCGGCCATGGCCTGGCGGTAAACGGTGGGAGTAGCAGGCACGATAATGAGGCGCACATTCTTGTCAATGGTCCGGCCATTCAGGATACGGGCTGCCAGGCGAAGGTCCTCAATACGCCCGTTCGTACAAGATCCGATCACGGCCTGATCAATGGGAATCGTGTCTACCGCTGAGATACCCCGGGTATTCTCGGGAAGATAGGGAAAGGCGACCTGTGGTTCGATATTAGAAACATCATACGTCCTTACCTCTGCATAGGTAGCATCCGGATCACTCGTGTAGCATTCAAAGGGGCGTTTTGCTCTCGGCCTTATGTAGTCAAGTGTCGCTTCATCCGGGGGAATGATTCCGCTCTTGGCGCCTGCCTCAATCGCCATGTTGGCCATGGTCATTCGATCAGCCACCGGCAAGGCCTTGATCACATCGCCCGTAAATTCCATGGCTTTGTACGTGGCGCCATCGACTCCGATGTCGCCAATCGTGTAAAGGATCAGGTCCTTTCCGGTCACCCATTCCCTGAGCTGGCCATCATATATGAGCTTGATCGATTCGGGAACCTTAAACCAGACCTCACCCGTAATCATGGTCGCTGCAATGTCCGTGCTCCCAACCCCTGTTGCAAAGGCTCCCAACGCCCCGTATGTACACGTATGACTGTCGGCACCAATCACCACATCTCCGGGCAGTACCAGGCCCTGTTCTGGCAGGAGTACATGCTCGATCCCCATTTCACCAAGTTCAAAAAAATACTTGATATGATATTTTCTGGCAAAAGTGCGCATGGCCTGCACCTGAATAGCAGACTGGACGTCCTTATTGGGCACAAAGTGATCCGGTACCAGGGCGATTCTTTCCGGATCAAACACAGACTCTACGTGTGATTTTTCAAACAGATCGATAGCAATAGGGGCCGTGATATCGTTGGCCAAAGCCATATCGATGCGAACATTGATTAGTTCGCCAGGTACCACTGTGTCACGCCCTGCATGGGCAGCCAATATTTTTTCTGTAATGGTTTGGGGCATGTCTATACGGGTTCTTCGTACGGGGTGTTCAGCTTTTCGCCAGCAGCCGCTTCGCTCTGGGGCTTCTTGCGAAGCCAGAGAGTGGTGAAAGGGCCTGAAATGACATAGCACAGTATCATAAGGAACAAGGCAATACTTGGCTCTGCCGCAATAACTATGAACAACAGGACAACGACCACCAGCATGTTGAACTTCATCTTTTTAAATAACTCCACTTGCTTAAAACTATAATACTTGATCGTGGTGACCATCAAAAAGGACAAAGCGTAGATCATGATCAAGATCGTCACGTGTTTTGTGGTCCCTGTCCCGCCAAAACGATAGAGGAGGAGAACCGTGGTCGCAATCATGAAGGCGGCTGCCGGAATCGGGAGTCCGTTAAAGTAATCACTGCGAACGACATGGACCTGGGTGTTGAACCGTGCCAGCCGAAGTGTACCGCAGGCTACAAAAATAAGTGCTGCCAACCATCCCAATCTTCCAAAGGGCTGAAGGGCCCACAGATAGACCAGGATGCCAGGTGCCACGCCAAAGGATATAGCATCACTCAGGGAATCATATTCAAGGCCAAACCTGCTCACGGTCCGTGTTACCCGCGCGATCTTGCCGTCCAACCCGTCAAAGATGGCCGCTATCATGATAGCAATGGCTCCCTTCAAGTACTGGCCCTGAGTCGCGGCCACAATGGCATAAAAGCCACAAAAAAGGTTGGCAGACGTAAGAAGGTTCGGCAGGACATAGATCCCGCGCTGTAATCTTCTTCTATTTGAACGTTTTTTTCTCTTCATGATAGATGCCCCAAAACCGATGTCCCGGCCAGGACCTTATCTCCTACAGACACAGCCGGTGCAGTGTCTGGCGGAAGATAGACATCCAGGCGAGACCCGAAACATATCATACCAAACCGCTCCCCACGGCTCAAACGGTCTCCCTTGCGTATCTTGCAGATGATCCGTCTTGCAATGAGCCCGGCAACCTGGACCACTATTAGTTTGCGACCGCGGCCTATCTCCAGACTCACCGCGTTTCGTTCATTGTCCCTGGAGGCCTTGTCCAGGTTGGCCGAAAAGAACTTGCCAGGATAGTAAACAACATCAGTGACCGTGCCATTGTCAGGTGTTCGGTTGACGTGAACGTTGAAAATTGACATAAAGATGCTGATTTTAAGCATTTTTTCAGGAACGAAATCACTCTCCGGCACAACACTTACCTCCACGACCTTGCCGTCGGCAGGGGAGACCACGGCCCCTTTTTTCTCTGGAATGACCCGTTCCGGATCCCTGAAGAAAAAACAAACAAAGAAGGTAACTGCCAAAAAAAACAGGGCCGGCACGTATAGCCCCAAAATGGCAACGATAGCTGTTGCAAAGGCCGATCCAAGTATGAACGGATACCCCTCCCGGGCAACCGGACGGACCTTTTGGTTGATCGGCCCAGAACGCTCAGAACGAATCATCGAACCCTCGGTTATTGCTACGAACCCGTATCTTCAGACTCTTGTCTTTTTTGAGCTCCACGATGTTCAGCCAGGATACGCTCTATCTTGTCCCTGCCGGCAAGCTTCAGCTTTTGGATTCTCTTGCGTTCCATGGACTCTTCGGCTGTAAGATGAATTCGCTTGTTATATTGTTCCAACTGCCTTTCGTATTCCTTGTGTCGTTCCACACATTCTCTCAGGGTTTTGTTCTCTTTGATCAACCGGGCAATGAGCTTCTCATCCCTCTCTTCCATAGGCAATCCTCCAGGAATCCGTCTGCTCAATGCAGATTCGCGCTAACTGTCGTTCGCAATTGAAACTATCTTTATCCTAAAGCGATCGGTTCAAGGTTCAGGGTTCAAGGTTCAAAGGTTATAATATATTGACATCCCTCACTTTATAGCACAATAGCCATATTAGGCTCTTTCACCTATTGGGTGAAACATGTGTGTCGTCCCTATTGAGGCATCGTCCTTTTGATATCAGAGACTTAGGGCTCTTCAACCGGGAACCGTGAACGTTGAACCGCTCAACCCAGGTTTCAATATATTTTTCTGCCGAAGCGGCAAGCTCTTCCGCTACAGCTTTCCGCAAATGCTCTGGCTCCAAGACCTCGGCCTGCCTCCCAAATTCCAAGACATAGCTCATGACCTCGGAAAGCCTAGTCGAGGCCTGCGTCAAGTTCAGCCACAGTGGCACCCTGCTTTCGGGACTCGATGGTCCGCAAAATCCGCCATTGTTTGGCTAACTGATCACCCCGCATGCTGCCCTCCCTGTCAGCGGTTTTGGGTGAGAATTAAATTGCCCTGTTTTTTAATGATTTAACATAGGAATCAGGGACGTTATTGACTAAGTTGACTTAGTCTTTCATCCTCTTTGTAATCGCCTTGGATATGAAAGACAATCGGGACGTTCGTGCAGAACGTGCATAACCTGCTCCATCATTCAGGCTCTTTTCCTAATGGAATGGCTCTGGGTAACCATAAAATTGTTTGAAAAGTACACAATGGATAACGCAATTTCAGCCAATAAACAACCTTGCAATCTCTTGTCCATTTTTCCCTTTATATCGTCCCCGGCCATTCCCATGCCCCTGTTGAGGTATCCAGCACAACATAGGCGTTCTCGGGGTCACGGTGGAAATCAGAAAGGCACACGATCTGGGTGCGATCCTTGTTGTATTGGGCCGGGACATGCATATGGGCACAGAATACGTATTTGGGAACAAGTAACTCCACAATCGCTGTCAAATGCTCGGATCCAACAACACCCCAATGCGAAGGCCAGTTCTCGTTTCTTGCTCCGTTCATGAGGCTTGGCCACTCATGCAGCAGCAGAATATCCGCTCCACCGAAAC
>DAOVOU010000282.1 GCA_030629475.1 Desulfobacterales bacterium
GATTTCTAAGGCCTTCATCATGTTATTCAGGCGATATTAATCTTTAATCCACAGATTACGCAGATTACACGGATTACTCAACCAAAAAAATGTCCTGTACTTAGCATTGGGGTATAACCTGTCATGAGAATTGGAGTTGATGCGCGGCCACTCAGTTATCGTTTAACGGGTATTGGCGTTTACTTGAAACATATCCTGCAAGCGCTGAGCGAAATTGACAAGGAAAATCGATACTTTCTCATATCAAATGGGCCGATTAATTATGAGTTGAAGAATCCAAAATGGCATAAGGTTGAGGGAAAGTTAAAGAAAAAATTGCTGAGCACATTTTGGATGCAGGTGCAAGCTCCTATACTGGCCACCAGATTGAAATTGGATCTTTTCTGGAGCCCTCGGCATCATTTACCGCTCTTATTGCCTCGAAAAGTAAAAACGGTGCTGACCATTCATGATATCGTTCACCTCCTTTACCCGGAAACAATGCCGTTACCTCATTTACTGGTCGAACGTTTGTTGATGAGATGGTCCGTATTGAAGGCTGATCAAATTATCACTGTTTCCCAGTCAACAGCATCTGGCCTGCAAAAAGCATGCAGGGTTGATATGAAAAGAGTCGAGATAATTTACTCAGGGGTACCAGTGCTGATGAATGGCATATCAGCAAAGAGAAATGAATATGGAGTTTTGCCATCAAGATATTTTCTTTGTGTTGGAACGGTGGAACCAAGAAAGAATTTTGACCGTATTCTTAGGGCCTTTGAGTTGATAAATCCTAGAAGTCATGACACGCATCTCGTAATTGTTGGGAATAAAGGCTGGAAAAGGGAAGCTTTTTTGAATAGGTTGAAGAGACACCCATTTAGAGATCGTGTCCACTTGACGGGATATGTAGATTGTGATATCGAAGTACATCTTTACAAACATGCCGTCTGTCTTCTTTTTCCGTCTCTATACGAGGGTTTTGGGTTTCCAATCTTGGAGGCCATGGCCTGCGGGGTACCGGTGATTACCTCCAACGTATCATCCATGCCAGAGGTGGCCGGAGACGCAGCACTTTTAGTGGATCCATATGACGTTCGCGCTCTGGCAGGGGCCATGCATCAGATCCTGTCGAATGCAGAGCTCAAAGAAGACCTGGTGATGAAAGGCCTCGAAAGGGTGAAAAGGTTTTCCTGGAAGCGCTGCGCTGCGGAGACGATTCAGGCATGTGAAAGGGCATTTTCCACTTGAAGGTTCTGCTGGTTTACAAAGACTACTATCCGCCCGTTTGCGGGGGAATAGAAAGGCACATCAATCTACTGGCCAACGGTCTGAAGCATCGGGGTATACAGGTTGAGGTGCTGGTATCGAATACAGAGCCTGCGTTGGTCAGAGAAAACATCAATGGAATTGTTGTGACCAAGGTTCCCGAGTTGGGAAGGCTTGCCTCCGCCCCTCTTAATGCGACTTTCCCTTTTTGGTTAAAGAGGTTAGGACAAGAAGCAGATGTTCTTCACTTCCACTTACCCAATCCTACCGCTGTCATGTCTTATCTGATTTCCGGGTTGAACAATAATGTTACCATAACCTATCACAGTGATATCGTCAAACAGGCGAAGTTGGGAAAGCTATATTCTCCCTTTTTGCTCAAGTTTTTACGAAAGGCTCGAGCCATCATTGCCACATCTCCACACTATGTGCGCTCCTCAAGAGTGCTCCCAAAATTCCATTCCAAATGTGAGGTGATTCCCCTTGGTATTGACCTTTCTATGTTCGTATCCAGGCCCGAAGGTGATGGGGAAATCGACACATTGCGGCGCATCTATGGCCCTTCCATACTTCTATTCATTGGAAAGTTCAGGTATTATAAAGGGTTGCATATTCTAATCGAAGCCATGAACAGGGTAAGAGGCAAGCTTTTGCTGATAGGAACTGGTCCTCTAGAAAAAGATTTATTGAGCCAAGTGGCTGCGGCCAAACTGGAGAAGAAGATATTTTTTCTGGGGGAGCTTTCCGACCAAAAAATGCTTACATATCTTCAGGCCTGTGACATTTTAGTCCTACCTTCCCATTTGCGCAGTGAAGCTTTTGGACTTGTTCAGACAGAGGCCATGGCTTGTGGGAAACCCGTGGTTTGCACTGAGCTTGGCACCGGGACATCTTTTGTGAATCAGCATCAAGAAACGGGCCTGGTGGTTCCTCCTAATGATGTGGACGCTCTTGGCCGGGCTATTAATTTTTTACTGGACAATCATGAGATCAGAAAAAAATATGGCGAGGCTGGCCTTGAGCGTGCGAAAATTTTTTTCTCGAACGAAAGGATGGTTGATAATATAATCGCAGTTTATCGCAACAGCTAGGATGGATCGTTCGATACGCTTAGTCGACTATACGCTCAGCTATCTACGACAAATTTATCCCGGTGGAAACAGCCGACTCTCCACCCTTGAGTCACGGAAGGGCCTGAACCTTTGCACATCGATTCCGTGCTTGCGGATCAATTCCCAAAACGCCCGACGATTCTTTTGTGCTGCCTGTGCCGCTCGTGTGATGTTACCATGATAAATCTGCAAAAGCTTTGTGATGTAATCTTTCTCGAATTTCGTAATCGTCTTTGCCTTCGCCATTTTGAATGGTTCTTGCCCCATAGATGTTTCCATGCCTGGTAAAACAATGTCAGAGCGTTGGATTACCGCCCGGCTGGCGAGTACTACAGCCCGCTGGACCACGTGTTCAAGTTCTCGCACATTGCCTGGCCAGTCATAGAGCGCGAGTAGTTCCATGGCCTCCGGGGAGAAGCCGGTCGCTTGTTTGTTGAACTTGGCCGAATACCTGGATAGAAAATGGCGAGCTAAGAGGGGGATGTCTTCTCGGCGCTCTCGGAGGGGTGGCAGCCTGATCGGGACAACATTCAAACGATAGTAAAGATTGCGGGTCAGGGTCCCTTCCACGACGGCCTTTTCTGGTTCAATGTTTGATGCTGCGATGACTCGCACATCGGCCTGCAGTGTCTTGGCAGAGCCCAGCGGTCGGTATTCTTTCTCCTGGAGTAAGCGCAAGAGCTTGATTTGCGCAAGGAGAGGAAGGCACACAATTTCATCTAAGAACAGGGTTCCGCCATCGGCCTCGTGAACTAATCCGGACTGTGATGCGGAGGCATCTGTAAAGGCTCCGGCCCTGTGGCCGAATAATTCGTTTTCCACCAACTCCACTGGAATGGCCCCGCAATTAACCGGGACAAAGGGCTTTCGCGCTCGAGGGCTGAGAGAGTGGATCGCATGGGCGCACAACTCCTTTCCTGTGCCTGTTTCCCCAGAGATGAGGACACTTGCATCGAACTGGGCCACGCGATGCACCTTCTCTATCTCTGCACGGAAGGAGGGGCTTTCTCCAAGCAGTTGCTGGTTACCTGGCAAACAGCGAAGCGCGGTCGGCATTTATCAGGGCCTTTCAGATATTGCCTCGGGCCGGGCAAGAATAGTGGCAAGTCTCATCACAACACTTTCGATAAAACCCCAATGCTCTTCTCCGGTATCCTTTCAATGTAAAATCCTTCTTCAGGGAAGCCGGTTGTGGCATCAATAGACGTTCTAGCAATGACCATGCCACTGGCATGACGGCCTAATGAAACTCTCTATATTTCTGAAAAGGGAAAGCCAGTGAATTAGGTATGTTAGATGCTATTTTGGTGAGCCGATCGCTTTGTCAAGAGGCCCTCCGGCCTCTGTTTCTCGTGCCCCGCTAGAGATAGAAATAGGCTCTTTTTGTCCTTGTTTTGTGAAGGGATGGACGGCAAAGTCTTATCTGTGTGGAAAATAGAGGAAGGACAGATTTATCCCGGAAAAAACAGTGGATTGTCCGATTTTTATGAGGAACGGGAACGTCTGAACTTTTTGACGTCGATTCCGTGCTTCCGGATCAATTGCCAAAACGCTCGACGATTCTTTTGTGCTGCCCGTGCTGCTCGGGTAATGTTACCCTCA
>DAOVOU010000159.1 GCA_030629475.1 Desulfobacterales bacterium
AGTTTGAAAATATTTTCGTAGCTGATGTTGGAGCTCCAGTCTTAACCATCGGTCACGAGAAGGTGATCGTCTCCTGAATGTTCTGCAAAGAACTCCAGCCCTGTTGTTGAGATGTGGAAAGTTCCTCCCCTGCGATCATATGCCTCGATTATCCTCCTGATAACGGGCAGATCCCCGGGATGGCAGGGACAGAGTACTATCCCCTGACTCCCGGCGCAGATCATGCCGGATCTGTCTTCAGGGGATGCCTTCTCCGAATGTATCAGTTTCCTGAGCAGAGGATTACCAGCTCCCTCATGCAGCATACACCTGGCCTGTTCGATAATTATGTCTTCCATTGAACCGCCGCCAACCGATCCTGCCAGCATGCCACCCGATCCCACCATCATCTTGAAGCCCGGTCTGCCGGCTTCGAGACACTTGAGAAGCTATTGGCCATGTGCGCGCAAAATATGCGTGAATTAACTCCTCCGGGGGCCGAAACATTTATTTTCCCCTCTTTTTCACGACACATTGAAAATTGCTTAACCGGCAGCTTCCAATAGTGCTAAAAAATTAATGTGTGGTGCTTGGGAGTGACCGTTTCAGCCCAGCTCGCAAAAAGCGATTTCCTGTCAGCTCAATATGATAGCCTGGTCCGCATCCCTTTTCTTTGGGAGCCTTATTTGCCAGTTCCATTGTCACTCCTTTTTCTGGCATATTACCTCCTCTATCAACAATGCCAACTTTTTCGAGTCGTGTCGCACAATACCGTCAGCAGTGTTTAGCATATCGGATGCATAGATTTTGCGATTTCCCCACCATTTATCACCGTCATCAGTTTCAACAAATTTCGCTTTTTGTTTCCTGTATTGTTCCAAGAGTTTGTCGTCCGGTTCAGCCGTATTACATATTATTCCATCAACCTGTCGCTCAATATATACCTCAAGCATTCTAACGAAATCATGTCCGGTAAAATCATCCGTTTCGCCAAACTTGGTCATGATATTGACAACGTACAAAAGTGTTGCGCTTGTCTCCTGGAGCGCCTCTTTAACGTCTGGAACGATAAGGTTCGGAATAATGCTGGTAAACAGGTCGCCTGGCCCGATAACAATGTAGTCCGCGCATTTGATCGCCTCAACTACTGGTAAGTAGACAGAAATAGAATTACTGTAGTGCGGAACCAGGAAGACATCCCGGATTTTTTCACGTTGCGCGCCTCGCGGCACATCAATAGCTGTTTGACCATAAATACGTTTCCCGTCCCTCAATTCAGCAACGAGCGTTGCCTTATCGATGGTAACTGGCAAGATCGTGCCCCGGACATCAAGGATTTCAGCGAGCGCCTGTATACCTGTCGGAAAGCTGCCCGTATATCGTGAAAGCATTGTAAGGAGCATGTTCCCTGCATTGTGTCCCTGTAGACGTTTATCGCTGATAAACCTTTTCAGCAAAATCGTTCGCGCGATATCGCGATGGGGCGAAAGCGCCAGGATGCATTTAAGCACATCACCGGGCGGCAGGATACCGAGTTCATCGCGCAACCTGCCGGTGCTCCCGCCGCTGTCAACCATTGAGACCACCGAGGTAATCTCAATTCCCTCTAAGTCTCTCAAGCCGGAAAGGAGTGCAAACTGCCCGCTTCCTCCACCAATTGTTACGACTTTTTGTTTTTCACTTCTCATGCTTAGCCCCTCTTTATGTCTGTGCAAGATTTTGTGGAAAGAATCGCCTCGGCAATCTTCTCGGCAGACATCCCGAAAAGCTCTTCAATCTCAAGCAGGTCAAGATATTCATCCCTCCAGGCCAGGCTTGTCTCCTCAATAAGGTGCTTGATATGATGATATTTCCCGCCCAGGGCATCCACTTTCTTTTGAAGCGTGACCTCTTTTTTGAAAACCGCATTAAACAGCACGAGGTGGTCGATCTTTGTGCCGGCGGACATGACCGGGATGACAAGGATACTTCTGTTGTCCCTTTTCCCTGTGCCGATAAAGACATTTCCGTTCTTTACGATGATGCGCTTGGTACCCCGCAGCCTGTTATCCGTCTCAACCCGGGAGACAAGTCCTTGAGCACTCCCGTCCTTCTTTGTGAGATAGATGGTCGAATCTTCAACAGGTTCTCCCAAAAAGTTTAGACCTGCGATTTCGTAAAGGGTGGTCCCTTTTATCTCGGCGACAACTTCCTGCAAACGCTTTAGGACGAGAACGTTGCTGTTTGTAAGCTGGTTCTTGCTAAACCCGTGGTTTTGCAACGCCTCAAAAAGAAGGCCCTCCACTTTTTCCATGATCCTGCTTGTGCCAACCGTCACTGTCTTGGCCTGGTGTTTGATGGCGTCAATGGGTCGGGCCATTTGATTGATGCCTTCTCCTATGCACTCGAAAAAGGCCCTCAGCATGTTTGGAGCCGTTCCCTTTATCCCAAAATCAAACTCAAAGTCTGACATGGGAAGCCTCCCTGAGAGGTACTTCAGGAAAAGAGTAAGGTCTGAGGCCATGTTGAGTGCCATGGCCGTCGCATACCGGTTTTTTCGTATCCTATCCTTGAAGGCCGTATAGAACCGTGCAACTTTTTCTCGAAATCCCTCATCGAGCACCATCTCGTACACGTCCATCCCATGCTCAGTGGATACGGCAATATGTTCATTGAGTTGCTCCCGGAAATCAAATAGAAAACGAGATTCTTTATTGATGGCCAGGGCTGCATAGTACCCCCAGATGTGGCCTGCCAGGGTATTTATGATAGGCGCAAACCGCTCCTTTACCTCAGGCACCCGGATCACGACATCTGCGTATTGATCAAAGCGGCTTTCACCCTCTGAGGCAATCACAATAGGCACAGCCTGGTGGGCCTTGAATATGGCCGTGTCCTTAACAATGTCGCTTACCACATCTTCCCGGTTGCCTGCTGCACACACAAGGATAAGAGGCTCTGAGGAAAGATCGATGTGTTTTTTGTCTTCAACCACGTCTGAAGAGATCGTTTTGTAGCAAAGTTCGCTGAGTTTTATCCTTATCTCATCAGCGGATATCTTGTTCGGACCACTTCCCACAATGGCCCAGTACCTCTTTGTAACGGCAAACTTTTCGGCTGAATACCCGATCTCCTTTTGTTTTGCCAGCACCTGTTTCATGGAGGCAGGGAGCCTCAGAAGATGTTCGATCTCGGCCAGGACGAAATCGTCTGTTCTGCTCCCGGTCAACTGGGCAAGCTTAAGGCCCAGGATGCTCCCCGCTGCAATCTGGGAATAGTAGGCCTTGGTGGAGGCCACAGACATTTCAATATCTCTGCCGGTGCTCGTATAAAGTACGCCATCCACCTTGAAGGTAATGTCAGAGTCTCGCCTATTGACAATGGCTATGGTGTGTGCCCCTTGCCCTCTTGCCATGTCAACTGCACGATTCGTATCAGTGGTGGTTCCGGACTGGGTGATGGCAACAATTAGGGTGTGTTCCAAGGTCTCATCGACCATGAACCCACTGAATTCAGAAGCCTTAAGGGAAGCTACCTGGATATCTGTGCCTTTCAGGTAGTAACTTAGCAATTGACCACACCCTGAAGCCGCCACCCCTGCCGTGCCCTGTCCTATGAAAAAAATATTGCGGAGCCTGTGTCCCTTTATGGCCTCTTGAAGCCGAGGGGATATGACCGAATCGTCGAGTAGAACTTGTGGATATTTCTTACCGTCCCTTTCAAGAATGGCCAGTCGGCTCTGTACGGTCTGCTCGACTGAGCGGGGCGACTCTGAAATCTCTTTCAGAAAATAGTGGGGATAATTCTGACGATCGATGTCTCTTGAGGTAATTTTGGTCTCTTTGACATCTTTTTCAGAAAATTCAATGGGCGTTCCGTCATAATACGTGGCCTTAATACCCTCAATGCCTCCGCTGGAATTCTGGTCCAACACAAATATTTGACCCTGCGTCTTGCCAGATATCCCTTCCACCACCTTCTCACCGTCCATCTTAAGATAACAGGAAGTCTCCTCAACAAACCCGTATATCTCAGAGGCTGGCACATAATGATCCTCAGCCAGGCCCACAAATATCGCCTGTCCGCTGCCTTTTTGTGCGAGAAAAATCTTTCCGGGTGCAAGGTCGCTGTGCATGGCAATGGCATGGGAACCCTCAAAATCATTCACGGCAAGGCGAAAGGATTCCTCAAGTGTTTTGTTCCTGCTGAGATATCTTTCTATCTGAAGAGGAATTATCTTTGTATCAGTGGTAATCTCGCTGGCAATAGACCGTCCGGTTTCCCTTTCATACTCACGCTTCAGGCTCTGGTAATTGTCAATGTCTCCGTTGAGACAAACAAGAATAACTCCCCCCAGATTGGAGTTTGCCTCGACAGTATGGGAATCTCCTTTTCCGCTTTGAGCTTTCCGCTTTGAGCTTTCAGCTAGTTTAAGATGGCCCCCATGGTCTTTGTCGTTGGAGCCGCGTTCCACCACACCAAAATTGTCAACAGGATGGCAGTTCGCCTCACTGATCTCACCAACCGATGCCCACCGGGTGTGGGCCACTGTGGTCTGATACTGGTGAGGAAACCGGATCAGGTGCTGAAATACGGCATCTTCACGAACCTGCTTTCTCAGATATTGAACGTTATCCCCAAGACTTCCGATCTCAGCAGCTATCTTGTAAGTGAATGCCAATGATACCGTGGAGTCGTGCTTATTGACCCTGATGCCGCGATTTACCAAAACTTGGCCCGCCTGTCTGGCCTCAAACTCATCAAGGAGCGATGCCTCTTGCAATCTCTGCTGAAACTGTGAGAAGTCCGTCTCATCAAGGACGAAAAAGAGTGAAATCCCGGCAGAGTCCCTTCCCCTGACCTCAAGCCGATCGAGGTTGTTGAAGACAAGGTTTATCTCCTTGAGTTGTTTGACCACAAGTGGGGTGTCATTGTATTGATCAAAGCTCCCGAGGGCCTTTATCTTCTCAATATCCTCCAGGACCTCGTGCTTCAAAGACCACAATATGTCATTCAATCCAATGATCCGACTACTTATAACTTCGTACTTTTCTGGTGTTAGACGCCCTGTCTTCTGGATGCGGGCCTTCTCTTCGGTCTCGATCAGGCACTCAAGCTTCGTGCGAAGGGCCGACAGTTGTTCCTGGTAGCCCTTGTTAGAAAAGACTTCATAGAAGTCATCTTGACGCTTCAGGTTATCACAGAGACGTTTCAGTTCAGCGAAACCATGTTTGCCGCCAAGATAATGCTCTTTTTGCTCCAGCCTTTTTTGTTCGAGCCTCTCCCATGTGTATTCAGAGAGGCTCTCTACCTTGCGCTCTATCTCCTGAACGGGCAAATCCACTGTTTGGGCAGACCGCTTCTTGAACCCCAAAATACCCGTTATCCCGCAACTGATAACTGCAGGGTCATAAGGAAACAGAACCACTGAGCCTTCTGGAACCGTTTCCAGACTCCTTCCAAAGCAAAGGCCGGTCATACCCTTTTTCCTCAGAAATGCCTTAATTTTCTCAAGCATCATGTCTTCTCCTATTCCATTCTTCCCTTCCCTTTTAAAGCGGCATAGCCCTCCGGGGCGTAGGCCCTACGGGCCGGAGGCCGCATTATATAAAATCGCGAAGCGATTTTATCAGTATTCCAGACACAGCTTTGAATACCCTTCTTCCGGCTGAATGGGATATTTGCCATCAAAGCAGGCCAGGCAAAAGCTGTTCTGTTCGAGTCCG
>DAOVOU010000072.1 GCA_030629475.1 Desulfobacterales bacterium
GGAAGGGGACTTGAATGCTCCTCTCCAAAAAGGGGTTGGCAAAAGAATATGATAATGAGCACCGCTATCGCCAATATGTTTGCAAATCGCTTCATTAGGTCTATCTCCCGCTTCCTTTCAAACTCAAGGGGTAGGAAAATATGGACATGTGCCTGCGGAACGGGTAATAAAGACAACATATGCCACAAATGGCTCAAAAACAATACCATGAAAATAATTGTTGACAGGCGTTATATAGCGGGGTATAAATACACAAATTGTACGTCTCGGAATTTCTACAACCTATTGAAGTTATAGATATTTATTAGCGCTATTGCAAGTTCGATCAGGGAATGATGGAATATTGGAATGATGTAAAAGAAAAAAAGACCAACCTGCCCGCCATTGCCAGAGATGCTAGCATGTAAGCTGCGTGCCGTACGTGGCGATGGCAGGCGGGAATCCTCTTAAACCCAACATTCCACCATTCCAATATTCCAGTATTCCAATTGTGAGCGAAGCGAACTAACTTGTTACAGGGCCATCTATCAATGTCAAAGAATTCGGACAATCGAGGATTATTTCTTTTTGGACGCTGGTTTTTTAGCTTTAGAAGCGTCCACCCGGTTGTCTAACCTAAGAAGTTAAACACCCCGGGTGGACCAAGGCGGTCTACTCGGGGTTTTAGAGATCTAAAAGGCTGAAGCCCCGAGAAGAGAATTCTCGGGGCTTTTTTGTTGGGCCTCTTTTGCATACAAGGCATAGCATGATGGTACAGGAATTTGCATTTTGAAGCGGCGTAGCCGCGTTATATGAAATTGCAAAGCAATTTCATAGCTTGAGAAAGGAGCTTTAATCATGATTCTCGTCCTGAAGAAAGACATAACAGAGGAACAGAAAAACCATATCCGAAGCATACTTCGCAGGGAGGGTTATCTCATCCGTGAAACGTCTGAGGGCGGCCGGCCTCTCATAGGGGCTATCGGAAAGGCAGGCCAGGCCCTTGATTTCTTCGAGGGGCTTCCCGGCGTGGAAAGGGTAACACCTATTTCGAGCTCTTTTAAGCTGGCCAGCCGCAAGATGCATCAGGAAGACACCTTAGTCAATGTAGGGGATGTGGTGATCGGGGGCGAGCGCATCGTCGTGATAGCAGGCCCTTGTGCGGTGGAAAGCAGGGAACAGGCCCTGGCCATCGCCAGGGAGGTCAGGAAATACGGTGCTGTCCTGTTTCGCGGAGGGGCCTTCAAGCCGAGAACATCACCCTATGCCTTCCAGGGCCTTGGAGAGGAGGGCCTTAAGATCCTGGCTGAGGTAAGGGATGAACTCGGTCTTGGCATTGTTACGGAGATCACCTCACCGGCTCAGGCAGACATAATGATGAAGTATGTGGATGTAGTTCAGGTTGGAGCCCGGAACATGCAAAACTTCGAACTCTTGAAGTGCGTTGGCCGTATGGGAAAGCCGGTACTCCTGAAGAGGGGGCTTGCAGCCACCATAGAGGAATGGCTTATGTCGGCAGAATATATCCTTTCTGAGGGAAATGAGCATGTTGTCCTTTGTGAGCGAGGGATTCGCACCTTTGAACCCTATACGCGTAACACCCTGGACCTTTCTGCCATTCCGGTGATCAAGAACCTGACCCATCTGCCAGTGATCATCGATCCGAGCCACGCCACCGGCATCCGTGAAAAGGTGAGTCCCATGGCCCGTGCCGCCATAGCCGCAGGCGCCGATGGTTTGATGATTGAGGTACACCATGATCCGGACAAGGCCCTTTCAGACGGCCCGCAGAGCCTTTATCCCGGACAGTTTGGGCAGTTGATGCGCGACATTTACGTGATCGCACCGGTTATAGGAAAACAGCTCGATTTTGGCTATCTGGACAAAGCCAAAGCCGTCAAGGTCATGAAAGCGGCCAGAGGGGAGGGTGATCGACGAGCCGCATTCCTGGGAGAGACTGGGACCTTCAGCCACAAGGCCTGCACGCAGTATTTCGGCACCGAGGTGACCACTGTGCCAACGTCTTCGTTCAGGCAAATTTTTGACGCGGTCAGAGATGGCGAGGTCGATTTCGGTGTGGTCCCTTTGGAGAACTCGCTGACTGGCAGCATACACGAAAACTATGATCTTCTGCTCGAATATGACTTCAGGATTATCGGTGAGATTACACTTCGCATCATGCACCACCTTATTGCCCGTCCGGAGGCAAAGCTTGAAACCATCAAACGCGTGTTCTCTCATCCTCAAGTATTCCAGCAATGCCGGCAGTTTCTGGAGCAGCATCCGGGATGGGAACTGGTTTCGGCCAAGGATACAGCAACGTCTGTAAAACGGATCAAGGAAGGAGGCCTTCCGACCGATGCAGCCATCGCCAGCAACGAGGCAGCCAGGATTCACGGGATGGCGGTGATCCAGGAAGCAATTGAAACCAATCCGCGAAATTATACCCGATTTGTCGTGATCTCTACGGGGCAGCTTGAAAACGGCCCTCGCCGGAAAACGTCACTCGTTTATTCCACGGGTAACCAGCCGGGGGCCCTCTACGAGACCTTGAGGATATTTGCCGAAAAGGGTATTAACCTGGTAAAGCTCGAATCGCGTCCGATCCACGGAAAACCCTGGGAGTATATGTTTTACGTAGATCTTGAGGCAGATATTGAATCCCCTTCCTTTAAACCCGTGCTTGATGAACTGGAGAAAAGGACAGATTATCTGAGAATCCTCGGCAGCTATTGATTCAGGATGGTTTCTACCATGTTTTGTAGCTCGGAGATTTTGAATGGTTTCATGATACAGGCTGCGGCTCCACTTTTCAGGAGATCATGTACAGGTCCTTTGCCAGTGATCACAAGAATGGGAGTAGAGGGATATTTTGCCTTTATCTTTCGTGTTAATTCAAGCCCATCCATCTTGGGCATCATGTAATCCGTGATAACTAAGTCATACGATTTCTTGTCAATATGGCTCATTGCCTCAACTCCATTTTCTACAATATCTATCTCGTAACCATAAGGTTTCAGAGTCTCAGCCAGTAAATTCCTCTGAATTTCTTCGTCATCTGCGATAAGGATTCTCTTCTTTTCCATTTATCCCTCTTTTTTAATCTGAATACCACTAAGATGATAAAAATGTCAAGCAAAAAATACTACTATCAGTTGGTAGTCTTTCCCTGAATTTTATGTGATAGAAATTTGTTAGGATTGAAAAAATGAGAATGTGTTGATTGAATGTGTTGATTGATTGAAGGAGCGCTTGATCGACAAGAAGATTGGCCAAAAAATCAAAGAGATAAGGAAGAGCTGGGGTCTCTCTCAGAGTGAATTGGCCGAAAGAGTAGGTATCTCTTTTCAGCAAATCCAAAAATACGAGAAGGGCGCAACCAGGATCTCTGTCATGCGTTTGCAACAGATCTCGAAGGCCCTTGGTGTTAACATTAGTGCGTTTTTTGAGGAAGGACAAAGAATTCCTAAAGTTTCAGACATCGTTTTAAGATACATTCCCGGAGGAGACCCTCTTGAAACCTTTCAACCCCTCAACAAGGAAGAAATTACCCTCTTGAAGCTCTTTCGCAAGACAAAGAATAAAAAGGTAAGAGAGGGCATCTTAATGCAATTGCGAGGGGTTATTGAACTTATAAATCAGAAATAGGATCCTACCCGACTGCAGAACGTCGGATGAGGCCAGGAAAGAGAACCGGAAACAACTTTGAAGCATATTAAAGATATTCCCCATTTTGACAGACCGCGAGAGAAACTGGCTGCTAAAGGGCCGGAAGCACTTTCGGATTCAGAACTTCTTGCTATCCTTCTTGGAAGCGGAGTAAAGGGAAAAGATGTCTTTCAAGTAGCTCATGCCATCCTGCGAAAGCTTGATAAAGACAAGAAAAAGATAGATGTAAGGGCCCTTATCTCGATAGAAGGTGTTGGTTTTGCCAGGGCATGCCAGATTGTGGCCTCTTTTGAACTTGCAAGGAGGAGACTACTAAAGGAAAGCATCTTTATTCAAAAGGCAGAAGATGTCTTGCCCCTTATTTCATATATCGCCGACAAAAAGCAGGAATATTTCGTTTGTATATCTTTGAACGGAGCAAATGAGGTTATCGGAAATAGAGTGGTGACCGTTGGCCTTCTTAATACAAACCAGGTTCACCCGCGCGAGGTGTTTGTGGATGCTATATCCGATCGGGCGGCCTCCATAATCGTTGCTCACAACCACCCATCAGGCATACTCAAACCCAGCCCGGATGACATAGCTATAACGAGACAGTTAGTTGAAGCCGGCAAAATCCTTGGAATACCTGTCCTGGATCACATAATTATCACAAAGAAAGGTCATCTATCATTCAAAGAAAGAGGTTTGATATGAAACCCCCCAACCCAAAGCCCCATATGTTGTGGTGCATTTTTTCTTGACACACAAGCCGTAGTGTTGTATAGTCACGCCCCAACAAAAAGCGGGTTCTTCCTAAATTGAGCGATTTTTGTAGGTTGCGCATTTCAAGGGGATTGGCCGTTCACCCAACAGGTATTAATAAACGCAGGCTAAAGCCTGCGGCTACAGCATCTTTGGCAAAGAATCGCTCAATTTAGGTTCTTATCAGTATCAGTCAGGATCACTAGCTGGTTTCCGGAGCTGAAAGAATGGCTGTTGATCGAAACCTGAAAAAAAAGAAAAAGCGTGAACAGAAGCGGACGGCACGGCGTCAAGCAAAGGGCCGCCTGCTTCGCCGCGAGAAGCTGGAAGAGTACAGCTGGTTCGCATCCGATAACTATCATAGTGGAGAATATCGCAGCGCTTTCAACTGGGCCATGAAAGGGCTCAAGCTGCATCCGTCCCATGAGAGGAGTTATCGCATCGCACTGAGCGCCGCAGCGATTTTAGAGGACGATTCGATGACCTTGACCGTGCTCCGACACGGATGGGAACACCACTTGATCTCTAATAAACAGCAACTGCACGCCCTGGGAAGTCTGGCTTTCGAACGAGGAGACTACGGTCTGGCCAAGGAAACCCTTCAAACTTTGCTCCAAAATCCGGTATCCCTCCATGGGAGACTTACGAAAAGGGAAAAAAAGGAAGCGGGAATGCGTTTGGAGCTTTGCCGAAACAGGGAACGTTTCAGGCTCCCAGAACGTGGCGCTCTCCCCACAGGCGCTTTAGCGGAAAAGAAGCGCGAGAAGAAGGTTGCTGAGACAGCCCTCCAACAGAGCGTATCAGAGGAAAGGGAAGAGACGGAAGCAGCCAAAGCGCAAGCAGAGAGTCTTCCTGACCTGGAGATTGTCTATGAAATCGACGAGGAACCGATTTTTCGTGTCATAAAGGAGCATCGCACCAGCAATGCCGCCATGTTGGATCTGGCACTCAGTGCCTACAAGCTCTCTTTCCGTACCTCATACGACCAGCTCATTTGCCTTCCCACGATCAATAACGTTCAGTCCCTCTGGTACCAGGAAGAGAGCGCTCGGAAAATCATGAAGACCTTTCGCGGGAGAGCCATTCTGGCAGATGAGGTAGGGCTCGGAAAAACGATCGAGGCCTGCCTTGTACTGAAAGAATATATACTCCGCGGTCTGGTTCGTTCGGCCCTGGTGCTCACGCCCAGTTCTCTGGTCAATCAATGGCAAGAGGAACTTCGTGGGAAATTTGGCCTCTCATTTGTCACTTCAGACGATACCATGTTTCGGGAAGATCCGGACCGATTCTGGAAGGAACCGTTTCTGTTGGTTTCCATTCAGACGGCAAAAAGAAAACGTCATTTCGATGCTGTAACCACTCGCGCCTATGACATGGTGATCGTTGATGAAGCGCATCACCTGAAGAACCGCTCGACCCTCAACTGGAAGCTGGTGAATGCCATTCAAAAAACCTTCTTGCTCCTCGTCACCGCCACGCCCGTGCAGAATAATCTGGAGGAGCTTTACAATCTGGTCACCCTTTTAAAGCCGGGCCATCTCAAGACGCTAAAGGCATTCAAGGAAGAATTCGTCGCCCGGGGCAACCCCACCGACCCCCGAAACAGGGAGAAGCTGAGACAACTTCTAAAAGAGGTCATGATTCGAAACACCCGTTCGGTTACGCAGTTGCACATCCCGCCCCGCTTCGCTTTCACCATTCGAGTTGACCCGTCGCCCGATGAGGAAGCCTTCTACCAGGGGATCAGCCAGTTTGTGACGGAACAGGCCGCTCCGGGTTCTTCGGCTCTTTCCAAAATGGCGCTTCGCAGGCTTCTGGAAGCGGCAGGGTCTTCTCATTTTGCGTCGCTGAAAATGCTGGAAAAGATAAGCCTTCAGAGCCTGGACGGGACAAGCAAACAGGCAAAAGAGTTATTGGAAATGGGCAGGTCCATTCGGATGGGAGGAAAGATCCGGCGGGTGATCGAACTTCTGCAGGCTACACCGGAACAGAAAATCATTTTTGTCAATTATCTTGCGACCCTGGAGTATTTCGATCAGATCCTGGAAGAATATAAGATGCCTCATGTGGTCTACCGTGGCGGGATGACACAGGCCCAAAAACGGCAAGCCATCAAGACGTTCCAGGAAGGGTGCCCTATCCTTCTGGCCACGGAAACCGGGGGAGAAGGGCACAACCTGCAGTTTTGTCACGTGATGATCAATTGCGACCTTCCCTGGAATCCCATGCAGATCGAACAGCGCATTGGCCGCATCCATCGAATTGGACAAGAGAACGAGGTTCAGATCTACAATTTCTGTTCTGCGGGAAGTCTGGAGGACTATATGCTGGAAATTTTAAACCGAAAAATCAATATGTTCGAGCTGGTGGTGGGAGAGATTGATATGATTTTGGGTCGCCTCCAGGGAGAGCGGGAATTCAGCGACCTTGTCTATGAACTCTGGGTGAAGCACCCCGACGAGACAGAAAGACAAAAAGCTTTCAATGCATTAGGCTCCCGGTTAAAGCGGGCCAGGACAGCATACGAGAAGAGCAAAGAACTGGATGAAAAGCTTTTCCAGGAAGATTTTGGAGTGTAAGAATGGATTCTGTTCCGGAACTGCTTTCCTTTGCAGCGCAGGTATTCGAAAAGCACGGGGGAATAGCTGAACGAGACGACAATCACGTGATGGCTTTGCTGCCACCCGGCCTGGCACATTCTCTGGATCTTCCCGAGGAAGTTCGATTGGGAGAAGAGGCCATGCCGCTCCTTTACGGCAGCCCCGTTCTGGACCGGCTCATCCAGGTGGCTACAGAAGAAATCCCCCTGGTTTTCGGGCGAATCGAGGTGCCATATCTGAAAAAGGCAGGCTTCGACCAGCTCATCGGGCAAGACATTGTTTTTACAAACGGGCAGGTCCGGGTGACAGGTCGTGCGGAAGCCCGTACTTCTTACATGGTCTTGACCTGCCGGTATGTAGCGTTGAGTGACGAACGGAAAGAAGGGCTCGTTGAAGTAGGAACGCACGAAAGTACCGGTGCAATCATTGAGGATTTCGAGACGTTGTGGCCAGAATTCAGGCCCGAATTCTACACCCCGGGAAAAGTCCCCCCACATTTTTCCATCCATCTTGAAAAGGCGATCCCTAACGCCATGCGCAAGGCCCGGGTTCTTGCGGAAGAAAAACTGACCGATTTTATAAAGAGCATGCGACGGCGACTCCGCCGGGATGTGAAAAATACGAGAGAATATTACGATGCCTTGAGAAAAGAGATGGAAGCAAGCCTTTCCCATCACAATCTCAGTGAGGCGCAGCGTGACGAAAGAATTGCCAAAATCGAGGACCTGCCCCGGGAAATGGCTCAAAAAATCGAGGACCTGCAACAAAAATACAAGATTCAGGTCCGTTTGAGGCCATGTGCCGCCTTACGGTTTCTTATCGACGTTGTCCATATTATGGTCGAAATCCGCTTCCGTAAACACACCCGGACCATCCACCTCATCTGGAATCCGCTGTCTCGCCGTCTCGATCCTCTGGTGTGCGAGCGTTGCTACGAAACGACACGAAGCGTGCATGCCCATGAAGAAGATTCCCGGTTCCGGTTGCTCTGTGCTTCCTGTGCTCAAAAATAGTGAGACCCGTTACACGGCGGAAAACGTCATAGTCCCCGTAACCCGCAATTTGGATCGACATGGCAGGCTGGTTTCTCCCCGGAACGGGTGGCCTGCTAACCTTTGTCTTTCCACCGTGTCTCC
>DAOVOU010000323.1 GCA_030629475.1 Desulfobacterales bacterium
CTTACATGCTAGCATCTCTGGCAATGGCGGGCAGGTTGGTCTTTTTTTCTTTTACATCATTCCAATATTCCATCATTCCAATATTCCTTGATCGAATGTGCAATAGCGTCCATAAATATCTACCATTTCAATAGGTTGTAGAAATTCCGAGACGTCAAATTATTTCCTCGTTGATCTCGATGCGATACCGTGATCGGAGCTTGGCCAACCACGATCCATACGCGGCCTCTAACCGTTCCTCTTGAATGCCCTGCCTTATTTTTTCAATGCACTCTTCGATGTCCGGCTTACCCGTCTCTCTTTTTTCGATGGCCTGGAAGATATGAAACCCGTAGTGTGTCTTAGCCACAGGACTCACAGCCCCCGGTTCCAGGTCGAAAAGTGGTTTCTCAAGGCACCCCGGAAGTTGGCCCCGGGCCACATATCCCATGTCTCCACCGTTTTGAGCCTCCGGCGCAACAGAATGAAGGCGGGCCAGAGTGGCAAAGTCGTCACCATCTTGAAGCCGCTTTAAGATGTTCTTTGCCTCATCCTTACTCGGGAGCAAGATGTGACGCGCTCGTATCTCCTCCCCATGACTCCATTCTTTCCAGTGTTTGTCATAATAATCCTTTATTTCTTGCGGTGTAACTGAAACTTCCTTGAAAAGCTCTTTGCGGATTACCTTTTCCACCAGGAGCCGCCTCTTGAGCCTTTCTTTCCACGCTTCAAAGGAAATCGCCTGCTTGAGAAACAGATATTCAAAGCCTGCTTCAGAATAGTCCTTTTGAAAATCGCGCACAGCCTCATCCAGCTCCTGGAGCGAGATGTGTAAATGGATCTCATCGGCCCGTCTTAGAACGATCATCTCCTCAACGAGTTGCAAAAGGAAACGAAGACGAGCTTGCCGTATGGTAACACTGTCTTCAGTTTGTCTGTCCTCACAGCTCATTTTGATCGGCTCAAAGTATTCATTGAATTCGGCCAGGGTGAGTACACTGTCATCCACACGGACCACCACCTGATCTTGAGCCGACGTATCACTTTTGTTTGAGCATCCTGAAATCAGGTATAGAATAACGAGTCCAATGGCTATCTTCTCATAACTTCTCATCTTTCAATTCCTAACCCAGATAAACTGGAAATCCGACACGAAGTGTAATGTTTTCAAGCCGTCAGGCGCAACCTTGCGCTAACCACGAAATCCGAAATACGAAACAAATTCAAAATACGAATGTTTGAATGTCCAAAACATGGGATCTGAGATACTTGACATAATCATGGCTGTGCATTCAGTTTTGGTCATTTGAATTTTGAAAATTGGAAATTTGTTTCGAATTTCGATATTCGGATTTCGGATTTATTTTTTTGCCATAAAAAAAACGGATTCCACAATTAACGGACTAAAAGGCTGTGGGGCAGGTTGGCGCAACCCGCTACCATGTCAAACCAGATCTTGCAATATCTTTTTGGTGGCTTCCAGAGGGTCTGCAGACTGACCAGATGGCATTGATACCCTGAGCACGCCATCCGGTGTTAGCCGGAATCGCCCCGGGTCTCTTTCGATAAGACCGGTTATTTTCTCTGGGCTGAAGGGGCAATCCTGGGAAAAGGAGAGCACAAGCCCCTGATCGGCTAAGTCCAGGCGCTGGATGCCTATCTTTTTACATATCACCTTCAGCATGATCTTGTCCATGAGAACCCCTGCCGGTTCAGGAAGAGGGCCGAAGCGATCCCTGAGTTCTTCATGAAACCCCACAACTTCAGATGGCTCGGCCATTCTGGCCAGGCGTTTATATGACACCAGCCTCTGGTCAATATCAGTTATGTAGGTTTCAGGGATGTAGGCTGACCGGTTCACTTTGATCTCTGGTTCCACATCTGGTTCAACAGGTTCCCCTTTTTGTTCGCTCATGGTGCGCTCCATGAGATCCAGATACATCTCGTAGCCTACTGCTGCGATGTGCCCGGACTGGGAAGGCCCCAGGATGGTACCACCCCCTCGTATCTGCAGGTCACTCATGGCAATCTGAAGACCAGCCCCAAGATCGCTGTGTTCCATAAGAACCTTGAGGCGCTTCTGGGCATCCTTCGTCAGGGCGCCCTCATGCGGTATGAACAGATAGGCATAGGCCTGCTCATCTGCCCGTCCCACCCGGCCTCGGATCTGATAGATCTGAGCCAGACCGAACTTATCGGCACGGTTGATCAAAATGGTATTGGCCGACGGGAAATCAAGCCCTGACTCAATGATACTGGTACAGATCAGGAGGTCAATTTCACGATACAACAACTCAAGCATAACTTTTTCCAGTTCTTCATCACCCAGGCGTCCGTGGGCTACCCCGATCCGCAAACCCGGTACCAGCCTTTGAAGGTGGCGGGCCATACCCCAGATGGTGCGGATATTGTTGTGGACAAAAAATATTTGGCCACCTCGTTGAAGTTCTCTGTAAATCGCCTCTGCCACCACTGTGTCGTCAAACGGGGCGATGTACGTCTTGATAGCGTACCTGTACTCCGGCGGTGTTGCAATGACACTCAGATCCCTGGTACCCATCAAAGACATGTGGAGGGTCCTGGGTATAGGCGTGGCAGTCAGGGCCAGCACGTCCACTAAACGACGGAGCTGCTTGAGCCTTTCCTTGTGGGCTACACCGAAGCGCTGCTCTTCATCAATAATCACCAAACCCAGATTTTTAAAGGCAATATCCTTTTGCAAGAGGCGATGAGTCCCTATGACAATGTCCACTTGCCCTTCCTTTAGTTTTCGTACAATGGCTCGCTGCTGGCTGGGAGAGCGAAACCGGCTGAGGGCCTCTATCTCAACAGGGTAGGGCTCAAATCGCTTCTTGAAGGTCTGAAAATGCTGTTCAGCAAGCACTGTTGTCGGGACCAAGAAAGCCACCTGCTTGTGGTCCCAGACCGCCTTGAAGGCTGCACGTAGAGCTATCTCGGTCTTTCCATAACCTACATCACCACAAACCAGCCGGTCCATGGGCACGGGCGATTCCATGTCGGCTATGACCTCCTCGATAGCTCGACTCTGGTCCGGTGTCTCGGCATATTCAAATGCAGCCTCAAAGTCTGCAAAGTAGCGGTCCGGTGGTGAAAAGGCATGTCCTTTCTGAACCCTGCGCCAAGCGTAAAGCTTGAGGAGTTCCCCGGCCATTTTACGGATCGATTTCTTGATTCGCTCCTTCACCCGCTCCCACGATTTGCCACCCATCTTGTCCAAGCGCGCGGCCATGCCATCCACGCCGACATATTTTTGCACGCAGTTCATGCGGTCCACCGGGACGTAGAGTCTGTCACCGTCCCTGTATTCTATGGCCAGGAAATCATTGGCAATATCTGCCACTTCGAGCTTGATAAGGCC
>DAOVOU010000024.1 GCA_030629475.1 Desulfobacterales bacterium
ATAATAAATTATGCAGGAACGATGGCTTCTGATACAGAGGTGGAAATAACCTTTTTTAACCGGCCTAACTACATTGGAGTTATGGACAGAGAAAATACTCCTCGGGCTCGAGAACTCGCCGAAACTCTCACCCGGTCAGGCCTTGAAACAAAGTATACCGATGATATAAAAAAGCACGAATGGGAAAAGGCCATTCTGAATGCATGCCTGGCATCGGTTTCAACAATAACAGGACTTACTATGAAAGAGGTAATGGATTCTTCCCCGTTGAGAGAGATTGTAGAGAATCTCCTTCTCGAGGGTATGAAAGTCGCGGAAGGAACTGGAGTCAAATTTTCTGATAACTTCTATGAATCAGGCTTATCCTATCTAAGTAAGGGCGGGTATCATAAACCATCCATGCTTGTGGATATGGAAAAAGGAGGGAAGACAGAAATAGACTTTCTCAACGCTAAAATTGTCGAATATGGAGAAAAACTCGACATTCCAGTTCCCTTCAACTGGACAGTAACAACAATGATAAAAAACCTCGAACAAAAAAAGCAAAATCCCGTTAATCAAGTGAAAAAAAGATGGAATTTTTAAAAAATCGGATTTTCATCTCGATTCTTTTATTTTTTATTGTTATTTCAGCTACAAACAATAATGCTTCTGCAGCAGATGATAAGCTGTTGCATTTTGGAGTTTCATCCATATTTGGAGCTGCAAGCGAAAGTTATCTCCACTATGAAACGAATCTCAAAACTCCTGGAAGACTAATCTGGGGTACAACATTGGGAACCATTCCCGGGCTAGCAAAAGAAATTATTGACAGCACTAAAAAGGACAATTACTTTAGCGGAAGTGATATGGCAGCAAATATTGCCGGGGCTTTTGTTGGGGCTTTAGTCGCCAATATCTTTAATAATGCAATCCAAGTTAAAATTGAAAAAAAAGAAGAAGAAAAAATGATTGCTTTCTCCATATCGTATAGGTTTTGATAGTTTCGAGCTTAAAAGCGGCCAGAAAGATAGGAATTTCCTTTTTGTGCTTGCGGCAAATCTCTCACAATTTTCCTCAATTTCCACCCACTGACATCCTGGAATGAACATATCACAGGAAAAAAGATGAGGTCAAGGATAAAACAAAGAAACAAAACGACAAAAAAAGCAAAAAAGTCAGCCATAAAATAGACTCCTCAATAACGCAGTGTGACCTGTCCTTTATCAGGAATATGGGAGGTTACTCTAGCAATGAATTCAAGGAATATTTTATTTCTTTAACGCGGTTGGGGAAGAATCTCTAGAAAACGCAAGAGATTCGGTTAAAACGAACGCTGCCTGGAGAAACGATGTCGGGCAGAGCGGAAAACATTCCTTGCAGCTATGGCATTCCTTCGCGGCTATTTCCGGAATGAACCGTATCTCCCGTCTTGCTCCACAGTCCACAAATCCAACAGCATTTTTCTTCTTGACCTCAGCACAGTATCTCACACATAGACCACAAAGAATGCAAAACGAGGACTCTTTTTCAAAACTGTCTTGGTCTGCTCCATACTCTTGAGCCAAATCCTGCAATTGGGGCGAATACGGAGCATGAGCCAGCAGAAACTCCAAAATCATTTTGCGTATTTTATCGACCTTCTCAGACCTGGTTCTGACTACCAAATCCTGTTCTACGGGGTAAAGGCAGGCAGCCACGAATTTTGTCCAGCCGCGAACTTCTGCTTCAACTGTGCAAATTCGACATGCACCATAAGGTTCTAATTTCTCGTGGTGACAGAGCGTAGGAATAAATATATCTGCACTTTGGGCTGCCTCTAAAACGGTCATCCCTTCCGCTGCTTTTACTTCTTTTCCATCTATCTGAATGATGATTTCACTCGTCTTTTTATGCTTACCCATTATAATTCTCGCTTCTCTGCCGAGCGTTTCATCTTTGCGATGTTTGCCTCATACTCATCTCTGAAGTAGCGCAGCGTGCTGAGGAGCGGATCGGCGGCGGTTTTTCCTAATGCACATAAAGAGGCCGCTCCAGTTACCTCGGATATCTCCTCCAAAAGCTCGATGTCCCCCTCTCTTCCCTTTCCATCACGAATATTGGTCAGAATTCTAAGCATCTGCCTGATGCCTTCACGGCAGGGGACGCATTTGCCGCACGACTCATTAGAGAGGAAGTCGAGAAAATACCTGGTGATATCGACCATACTGGTATCTTCATCCAATACCAACATGCTGCCTGCACCTATCGGAGCTCCCAGTTTGGCCAGCTCATCGAAGTCCAAAGGAGTGTCGAGGAGGCTCTCGGGAATGGAACCTCCCATAGGTCCTCCAAAGTGAACCGCTTTGATTTTCTTTCCGTTTGGGATTCCACCCCCTATGCCGAAGACGATCTCTCTGACGGTGGTCCCAAAAGGCACCTCTGCGACACCTGTATTGACGATATTGC
Source organism: Desulfobacterales bacterium (assembly GCA_030629475.1). GTDB lineage: Bacteria > Desulfobacterota > Desulfobacteria > Desulfobacterales. The sequence continues at coordinate 2,428 of DAOVOU010000024.1, forward strand.
CGGATAAGGATACAAGTTTGGTTCCCTTGCTCCGCTCTGTCCCGGTAGAGGTATACCATTCGGAACCCTTATCGATTATCAGGGGCACATTAGCCCAGGTTTCGACATTGTTCAGGGCACTGGGTTTCCCCCAAATACCACTTACCGAAGTGCGAATATATTTTGGTCTTGGCTCCGGGGGATTCCCTTCTATCGACCTCATCAATGCGCTGGACTCGCCGGAAACGAATATCCCAATATCCAGATGCACCTCAACATGAAAGTCGAAGCCTGAGCCAAGGATATTTTCACCTAAAAGTCCGTATTCCTCCGCCTGAGTGAGGGCCATATCGATGTTGTTTTTTAATTGAGGCGTGTCATGACGGGTGTAGATAAATCCTTGATGCGAGCCGATAGCATAGGCGCCGATTATCAATCCCTCCAGCACACTATGCGGATTTCCCGAAAGGATGGCTCTATCCATAAACGCCCCCAGCTCCCCTTCATGACCGTTGACGATAACGTACTTCTCTTTCCCGGGAGCATTACGGGCAGTCTCCCACTTCCGACCGGCAGGGAATCCACCACCGCCCCGGCCGCGCAACTCGGCTTTCTTTATTTCTTCAAGAATTTGCTCAGGGCTCATCTTTAAAAGCGATTTGGATAAAGCGGAATACCCACCAACAGCCAGGTAGTCATCGATGCTCCTGGGATCGATCTTAGCGTTATTTCCGATAAGATGCCGCATCTGGTTCTTGTAAAAAGGTATTTCAGCCTGATGGGCTGCTTTTTCGCCGGTATCCGGGTCAGCATAAATGAGGCGGTCAATCACTTTCTTCCTAAGCACAGTCTGAGAGACAATCTCCGGGACATCCTTTGGCGTTACCTCCACATAGCAGATTTCTTCAGGATAGATAAGGACCATAGGCCCTTTTTCACAATAGCCGTGGCAACCGGTGGCTCTAATATCAACTTTGGTTTTTAAATCTTTTTTGTTGATTTCTTTTTCAAAGGCGCTGATAACCCTGCCGTTACTAAGGCCGAGACAGCCCATTCCCGCACATATCGCGATACAGGGCTTATCGGGATCTCTTTTTGACAAGACACCCTTCCTGAGTTCTTCCAATTCAGAAGCTGAATTTATTCTCGGCATAGTTTTCCCTTACTCATAGTTTTTCAACACATCTTTGACCTTGTCGGGTGTTACCCTGCCGTGATGCTTCCCATCGACTATTATCTCCGGTCCTAAATTACAGCAACCGAGGCAGTTGCCGGTCTCCAGGCTGAACTTTGAATCAGGATCCGTTTCACCGGGTTTAATTCCGATCAGATCTTGAACTGTATCGAGGAGACGTGTCGAACCACGAACATAACAGGAAGGGCCCACACATACGTGAACTTCATTCCGTCCCTTAGGAACCAAACTGAAGGTTTTATGAAAGGTAACTATCTGCATGATCCGACTTAACGGCACGTCTAATTTCGTACTGACCCTGTCTAATACGTCTTGAGGAAGCCAGTGATTTTCGTGCTGAATCTCCAGCAATACTTGAACCAGTGAACCGGCTTTCCCCTGGTGTTTATTTATAATCTGATCGATTTTATCGTTATCCACAGCCACTGTCTTCAAGTTTTGATTTCTTGCTAAAACATTAAGGTGTCTTGATACTTCAGACGGGCTTAAGCCCAAAATCTCAGAGATTTCCCCGGCTGAAAGGGATCTTTCTCGAAGGAGCGCCATAATTTGGCATACCGCCAATTTATCACCGATTAATTCATTAAATAACCTGTTGAACTCGTCACTGGTGAAAAATTTATGATATTCTTCTTCCGTTCTAACAGGCACTCTCAGCCTCTCCCTTTCCACCAGCTTAATGTAGGGGATGAGCTTCGTAACCGCCTCAAGTTTGAACTTTAATTCATGCTCGTCTAAGCCTTCGCCCTTGCCAAGGGGGCCCAACTTCTCTATCCCGGGGACAAATTCATTCATTATATTGGCAAAACGGATTCCTTCACCGGCGGATACCCATTCAAGTCTCAACCTTTCGGGGTTCAGCCCAATGTGCTCCAGCAATTTTTTGCATATATATACCATGCTTAATGCATCGTAATTTCCTTCAGTAATATAATGGCATTCGCCAAGCCAACAACCGCCGATAAACACTCCGTCTGTTCCGTTCAGGAAAGCTCGGAGTATAAATGCTGGGTCGACTCTGCCGGAGCACATCAGCCTTATCACCCTTATATTAGGGGGGTATTGATACCGGGAAACTCCAGCAAGGTCCGCCCCTGCGTAACAACACCAGTTGCAGAGAAATCCTAAAATCCTTGGTTCAAATGTATGCCCCGCAGCCATGCTCAACTCACTCCTTCATCGGCTGGATCCTCTGCCCTAGGTGGTACCGCCGCATCGATCTGGCCAAAGACCTCTTCATCTGTATAGTGCTTCAACATAATGGCATTGGTTGGACACTTTGCAGTGCAGAGTCCATCGCCCTTACAGAGAATAGGATTCACCCGGGCCTTTTTGCCTTTTGGTGTATCATGGAACTCTATGGCACCATACGTACAAGCTGAGATACATGCCCCACACGATACACACTCACTCTCATTTACCTCGCATACAGAGCCGGAGGCTGTGACTGTATCCTGTGAGAGAAGAGTTACAGCCCGGCCGGCAGCTCCACACGCCTGGCTAATCGTTTCCGATATATGCTTGGGGTAGTGCGCTGTCCCACACAGGAAAATGCCATCTGCAGCAAAGTCAACAGGTCTTAATTTTACATGGGCTTCCTGGAAGAAACCATCCGGGCTCAAAGATACCTTGAACAACCGGGCTATTTCCCGACTTCCCGTGGAGGGAACAACAGCGGCGGACAGGACGAGTAAATCGGCGTCCAATGCAAGCCTCTGACCTAAAATAGGATCAGGGACAGTTACTCGTAAAATAGGCTTGCCCTCCTCGGTGGCAGCTTCCACCAGGGGCTTGTCATCCGGTTCCCAGCGAATGAACTTTACATCTTTATCCGCTGCCTCACGGTAATAATCCTCTCTGAACCCATAGGTTCTCATATCCCGAAAGAGAATGTAGACATCCATTTCGGGGTTTATCTCTTTTAGTTTCAAGGCGTTCTTTATAGCCTGGCTGCAACATATCCGGGCGCAGTAATTTCTGTCTTCCTGTCTGCAACCGACACATTGGATCATCACCAGGCTCCGGGAGTTAATCAGTCTTTCATCTCCTTTGGTGATTTGCTCCTCCAACTCCAGCTGGGTCAATACCCTGTCATCTTCCCCATAAAGGTATTCGGTGGGTTTATATTCGTCAGCACCCGTAGCAAGGATGGCTGCTCCATGGCGTATCTCTTTGACCCTTCCTTCAGATTCTACCGTGGTTACGAAATTTCCCACGTAACCGGAAACATCTGTGATAGTCGCATCATGGGATACATGGATTAAAGGCTGCTGATAAACCTTGCGGATAAGATCACGCAAATATGCCTGAACATCCAGCCCTTCCAGGGTGTAATGAATTCTTCGTGCCATTCCCCCAAGGTCTGTATCCTTTTCCACCAGGTAAATCTCAAATCCCTGGTTGGCTAAGCCCAGAGCACTGGTCATCCCGGCCAGGCCTCCTCCGACCACTAAGGTCGTCCTGTTGACGGGCAGATCGAATTCCTGCAAGGGCTCCAAATTGACAGTTCGGGCGACCGACATCCGGACAATATCCTTTGCCTTTTGGGTGGCTTCTTCCTTTTGTTTGGAGTGGACCCAGGAGCAATGTTCTCTAATATTAGCCATGTCGAAGAAATATTGATTAATTCCCCCTTCCCGAAGCGTGTCCCTGAACAGCGGCTCATGTGTCCTGGGGGTGCAGGCGGCGACAACCACGCGATTGAGCCCTTTTTCCCGGATCGTGTTTGATATTTGCTCGGCAGCATCGGTTGAACACACAAAGAGGCCTTCCTCAGCGTGAACAACATTGTCTAAGGTGGAGGAATATTCAACTACGGAAGGAACATCTATCACTCTTCCGATATTGGCGCCGCAGTGACACACAAAGACACCCACCCTGGTCTCCTCTTCCGAGACATCCCTTTCCGGTGGATATATCCTTTCTTTGGCCAGCTTCCCTCGCCGGTAATCAAGGAGACAACCACAGAGGATTCCAGCCCCGCTGGCGGTCACAACCGACTCGGGGATATCCATCGGGCCCAGGAAGGCTCCACTTGCATAAATTCCCGGGCGAGTGGTTTCCATAGGATTAACAGGATCGGTTTTACAAAATCCGTGAGAATTGAGCTGGATGCCGAACGTCTCAGCCAGGTTCTGCACATCCGCGGGAGGGTTCAATCCAACGCCCAATACCACCAGATCGAATTCTTCTTCCTTTACCCCATCCTCGGAGGTGGCGTATCGAATGGTTACATTTTTTGTTTCCGGGATCTCTTTTCCTATCGATACGTAGCTTCTTATAAATGTGACCCCGGGAAGTTTCTCTGCTCTTTGGTAGAATCGTTCGAAATCCTTGCCAAAGGATCGTATATCGTTATGGAATATGGTTGCCTGCGTGTCCGCGTCATGGTCTTTTGTCAGAATCACCTGCTTCTGGATATACGAGCAGCATACCGCGGAACAATAGCTGTTACCGCCAGGGATAACCTCCCTGGAACCGACGCAGTGAATCCAGGCTATTTTATGCGGGTGCTTTTTGTCTGAAGGGCGCAATATCTCACCTTCGTGAGGCCCGGTGGCACATAAGAGCCGTTCAAAGTCAAGACTGGTTACCACGTTCTCTATCTTTCCATAACCATAGTCGCCCCGGAGCCTAGGGTCAAAAGTCTCATAGCCTGGGGACAGAACGATCGCCCCTACCTTTACATCTACCTTCTCCGCCTCTTGATGAAGATCTATGGCGTCATGCTTACATACTCCCTGGCAGATCGTACATTTCTTGTCTTTCAGGAAAAGGCAGTTTTCATCTATATAAGTGATAAGGGGAACGGCTTGAGAAAAATATATATGGATGGCCTTATTGGACGATAAGTCCTGGTTAAACGGATCAGGGACCATGACCGGGCAATACTCTACACAGACAGTACAACCGGTGCATTTGTTCTCTATAACGTATCTGGGCTTTTTAATCAGGATTACCGTGAAGTCTCCTGCTTCTCCTTCTACGCTGTCAACTTCCGTATAGGTCAGGATCTCTATGTTGGGATGCCTGTCACATTCAATAAACTTGGGAGATTCAATGCACATGGAACAATCATTCGTGGGAAAGGTCTTATCAAGCTGGGCCATCTTGCCGCCGATGGTGGGTGATTTCTCAACCAGGTAAACCTTAAAACCTGCGGTGGCAAGATCAAGAGCGGCCTGAATGCCGCTGATCCCTCCACCAACAACCATGACATCTCCAAAACGGCTGTCTGCGAAACTTTTGCCAAGCTGTTCCATTTTTTATAAATAATTCAGGTTATTTGTTGAACAACCAAGTCGCTCCGGGTGGGAATACACCGACAGGCGGCTTCCACGCGCTTGACCAACCAGGGCAATGCCCAGATCACGGGCAAGCGAAACAGCACTCCCCGTTGGCGAGTGCCACGATACAATAACCGGGGCCTGCATCTTTGCCGCCTTGAGCAACATCTCGGACGAAATGCGACCGGTGCTCAGCAGCAGTCGATCCCTAGTTGATAGTCCCTTTAATAGACATTCTCCCTGGATCTTGTCCAAGGTGTTATGTCGTCCGATATCCTCAGCCACTATTAGCAGGTTCTTGGTATCGGACAGCGCAGAGGCGTGCACGCCGCCACATAACCGATACAGCACCATCTGCTCTTGAAGCTGCTTCATCAGTGAGAGAACTTCCTTTGGCGTAGCCACAAGATCCGAATCAACCCTCTTTCCCTGAGTTTTGAAAGTTGCACCACCACCGCACCCAGAGGTGAGTGTCCGCCGCGTTGGCAATTCATACTCGGGGTTGCTCAGCATCACATCGGCCAGCGATTCCTCCTCACACATCCTCATGCTCTCCAAGTCGTCGATGCCTGAGATGATTCCCTCTGCGTACAGGAATCCTAAGACAAGGCAATTCATCTTGGTTGGAGTGCACAGGATGGTGACCAGTTCCTGGCGATTGACATGGATTGCGAGCGCCATCTCGTTAGGCAAGTGACCTGAGGTCCTGCTCCGTCCCTCGCCCGAAAAGCGATCGAAGACTACTTTCGGTGTGACACCTTTCAGATCCAATTTGCCAATCGCTTCTTTCTTATTTAGCTTCTTCATCCTCTATCCTGGACTATTCACGCTAAATCACTTCCTGGAGAATCTCCGTGATGTCCTTAACCTCTATGACCTCACTATAATTCAGGGCTAACCTGCTGTCCTCAAAATTGGTGATGCAGTATGGGCAGGAAGTAACCAGCACCTCAGCCCCGGCCGCGACAGCTTGCTCTACTCTGAGGTCGGAGAATCTTTCACCTTTTGGAGTTTCCATCCAGATCCTGCCTCCTCCCCCTCCGCAACAGAGGCTGTCTTCCAGTGAATCAGCCATCTCAATCAGTTCTATTCCAGGTATCTTCTTTAAGGCCTCCCGGGGTTCTTCATATATGCCATTGTGTCGACCCAGGTAACATGGATCATGATAGGTCACTTTCTTCCTATACTCCTTGGTGAAGTCAAGCTTTCCATTGCAAATAAGCTCGAGTAAATATTGGGAGATATGGACCACCTCAAAGTTCACCATAAATTCGGGATACTCGTTTTTGAACGTGTGGTAGCAGTGAGGGGAAGAAACAAGGATTTTCTTCACCCCATTTTCGATAAAGGTTTTGATATTTTCTCTGGCCAGGCGTTTGAATAATTCCTCATCACCGGTCTTGCGGATACTTTCTCCACAGCAATTCTCCTTGGAACCCAGTATCCCAAAATCTGTCCCTGCCAAGTTGAGTATATTGGCTGTGGCTCTGGCTACCTTCACTAACCTTGGATCATAGCAGAGATAGCAGCCGGGAAAATATAAAAAATCTATTCCCTCGGTGAAGGTTTTTACAGAATGACCTTCTGCCCATTCAGCCCTCTTTTTTCGTTCTACATGCAAGGGATTGCCTTCGCCAGCAAGGCTTGCCCTTATGGCGGAAACCGGTTTGGCGGAAGCGGGAAAGACCCCGTATTCCGTGGCTATCCTGCGCAGGGATACAACGGATTCTATCTGTTTCACGTCCCTGGGGCACTGCTGGGGGCATATTCCGCAGGTGGTACAAAGCCACATATCTTCAACTTCTATCTCAGTCAAACCGAACGCAGCCTGTCGGACTATCTTGCGCATACTAAAAGTTCTAACCCTGTTCCACGGACAAACAGTATCGCATAATCCGCATTGATAGCATAATTTGAAGGCTTCTCCACCGCTCTCTTTTATGACATCTATGATCTCCTTGGAAGGGGCTACAGTCTCCATTGTCATTTTAATTCTCTTCTTTCGCCTTATGTTTTAGGCCCTTCTTTGACATTGACATTCGGGCAACGGTATCCATTATCTTCTGCAATCCATATTTGTTTGCCAGTGATTCCAATCCGATCTCCATCTCCTCCCGCTTCTCTTCTTCTTCGACTTCCTCTTCCCTTTCTTCGTAAGTCAGGGCATCAGCTAAGCACCACTGAACACACATCGGCTCTGTTAAAGGCGGATCGCTTTCACACATATCGCATTTCAGCGGGAGCCCGGAATCGGGTTCTTTAAAAATGTCCCTGGACGGGCAGGAAACTCCGCAGAAGCTACACTCGTCATATTCCTTTTCGTTAATCGTATAAGTATGTCTGCCGGTACATTCGGCTGGAGTATAATCACCGGCACGTATCGGAACATAAACATCTCTTAGTGGTTCATGAATCACCCGAATACGAGACCTTGCTGGATTATTGCTGCTATATTTTGGCGAAGCGTGAAAGGCGGAGCAGGCTACCTCACATGCCCGGCAACCATTGCATTTATCAATATCAACTTTTATTATTTTAACTATTTTCTTTTTTTTCTCACCCACGACGGTTACCACCTCTTCGTTTTATTTCTTCTCTGTTTCCGACGAAGCCTCTTTGGAAGGAGTGTCTTCACTATCCGTCAAGATTCCCCTCTGTATAAAGTCTTCGCTCACGTAATCCAAATCCAATTCATGTAAAGATTCTTTAGTAGGAATACCCTCTTTATTCCACCCCTTTAGTTTGTAATACTCATCTAAGAGCTTCGTTTCAAGTTCGGGAAATCTTTTTTTCCAATGGTTCTCCGGGGGCTTCTCATCTTTTCTCCTCATGCCTCTTCTTATATTAACGGCTCTCACTAAAGTTCGGTACCTCTTGGCTGCTTGGGTTAGTTTGGCTTCATCCATATCGATTCCGGCCCCTGATGAGATAAATTTCGGGAAATTGTGTATATGATACGGGGGTTTCAGGGGGAATGATGATAAACCGGAACACATCCCGAGAGCGTCATCGATGTAGTGCATCCTCTCTTGCCAATCAACAATATCACAACACATTTTTACAGTTGGGTAATAGGGGAATGAGTTTTCTCCCCGCAGTTCCCAGTCCAGAAAATATTGCTTAAACTTTTCATCAGGAACCTGGAACCAATCCTTTGCAAACTCTTCTCTCTCCTCTCTCGTAGGAAAAGGCATCTGGGGAAACTGCCCTTCAATTTGGGTAATGTTTATCTTCTCGCCGGTACAATACATAAGGAAATAAATGGGATTCAGCATTGACAGTTTGAGAGGCATCTGCTCATGTTTCTTAATATTATTATGAGCATATGCCTCTGCGCCCTTACCAATCTCTTTGGCCGCCCAATAAGTACCATTGGCCAGAACATCTCCTATCCCTTCCCGCCGGACAATTTTGTCAAGCAACCAGTAAAATTTCTCCTCATTATCGGACGGCAATCCCGGCATATCATCATCAGTTAAAATGCCATTTTCATATAGTTCAAGGGCGAAAGCCATAACTTGCGGGGTTGAAAATGCGTCCACTCCATACTCCGTAGCACTTTGAGCGATTTTTAAACCAAAATCCAGGTCTGACATGGCCGCCATTGTATACGTCAGTTTCGAGAAGCATTTCATCATGTATGTTGGAAGTCCTGGCATGGAAATTGTTGCCGCGCATTTCAAGGGACAGTTATAGCAACTTATGAGCCGCGTCCGCGCATTTTCCATAGTCTCCGTCCACTCCTTTTCGACTTCCTCGGTCCAAAAGCCTTTTCTGCGGTGGCGGGAATTACCCCACATGAAACTCTCGGTGTGCCACTTTTCATCATGGATTTTCATCTCTTGCGGTGACCCAAGCCCGGCTAAAACGGGCATTACCCCTGGAATTGGCTTTTCTTCCCGGACTTTTATATATTCCAGCACTTTATTGCAAAGCTCCAGGAATTCATCCGGTAGGGCAATATTGACGTCCCCTGTTCCTCGAACAGCTATCGCCTTTAATCCTTTGTCTCCCATAACGGCCCCTATTCCGCCTCGGCTGGCACTGGAATGGCCTTGCTCAATAGAGGCAAAATAAACCCTGTTTTCACCGGCCAGGCCGATGGCAGCCACCTGGGCTTTCGGCTCATTCAACTCCTGCCGAATAAGTTCTTCAGTTTCAATAGCGCCTTTACCCTGCATATGAGAGGCGTCACGTATTTCTACTTTGTCATTGCTTATCCACAAATAAACCAAATTGGGGGACTTGCCGCGAAAGATCACTTTATCATAACCGGCATACTTCAATTCCGGTGCCCAAAATCCCCCCATCATTGAAAATGCCATTAACCTGGTCTGAGGAGAAATGGTAGAAACAATGGTACGATTACAACCGGTAGCAGGTGTGCCACATAAAAGACCAGCGGCAAATATTAGTAGATTATCAGGAGAAAAAGGTTCAACTTCAGGGGGAACCCTGTCCCATAATATCCTG
>DAOVOU010000279.1 GCA_030629475.1 Desulfobacterales bacterium
GAGTTGTTGCCACCATACTATTAATCTTCCTGGCGGGATTTCTCACCGCCAACGTGATTGGCTCACGGCTTTTCAAGATATGGGAAATATTCTGGATCAAGACCCCTTTGGTACGCACCATCTATGGTTCCTCCAAGCGATTGGTCGAAGCTTTGACAATGACTGAAAAAGAGTCCTTCAAACACGTGGTGTTAGTGGAATTTCCCGGAAAAGGGATGTTCTGTCTGGGGTTTCTAACCAGAGAAATTGAGGTGGAACGGAAAGAGACGAAAGATGAACTCGTGGCAGTTTTTATCCCCTCAACTCCCACTCCTATTTCCGGGTTTACCATGCTTTTTCGCAAGGAAGAAGTAGCTCCCCTGGACATGACCATTGAGGAGGGAATAAAATTCTTCGTCTCGGGAGGAATCGCCGCTCCGGAGAAATTAACCCACAAAGATATTCCCGAAGGGTCAAACCAGAAATTATTCGACTCTAAAACATAATCGCATACATGCTTTCCGAACTCAAATCTTCCGTCGGCATACCCAGAAAAACAGGTCCAAGCCGAAGTCCGTAAGCACTTGTCGGGTAAGAAGGAAAGAAACACTATTAATAATGAGACCTAATTGAACAAGAGCGATAGCTCAATGCTTGAATACTCAACGAGAGGCAAAGAATGAATTGGTACCAGCTTGACGTAAAAGAAATATTCCAAGAATTCAGAGCTTCTGAGGAAGGATTGACTGATGCGGAGGTTAAAGAACGTCTTGCCCAATATGGACCGAACATATTTGCCCAGGACGATAAAATAAGTAAACTGAAAATTCTTCTTCATCAGTTTCAGAGTCCACTGATTTATATCCTCATTATTGCTGCCATTGTAACATTCCTTCTCCATGAATACATAGATACCAGTGTCATTATGGCTGTGGTGATCCTAAATGCAATTATCGGGTACATCCAGGAGTTCAAGGCAGAGGAGAGCATGAGGGCACTCAAAAAGATGGTCCTCCCAATGGCAAGGGTGGTGAGAGAGGGCAAGGAGAAAGAGATAACCAGTGAGGAACTTGTTCCCGGTGACATTGCAGTAATTGCATCCGGTGGCAAGGTCCCTGCCGATCTTCGTCTGTTTAAGACGATTGAGTTGAAAATTGAAGAAGCCGCGCTGACTGGTGAATCGATCCCTGTCGAAAAGACGACCTTGTCCATAAAAGAAGCTAATTTGACGCCTGGTGACCAGTGGAATATGGCTTTTATGGGGACAATTGTTGTGAGCGGAAGAGCAAGGGGCGTTGTTGTGGAAACGGGAACCAGGACGGTCCTGGGCCAGATCGCAGAGCAGGTCAGGGAAGTATCGGTGGCTAAAACTCCGGTCCAGGATAAACTGGAGCGATTTGCCAAGCTCATAGGGATTGTTGTCATAGGGTTTTCCGTCGTTATCTTTGGAACGGGGATATGGTTGGGTGAAAAGGTATCAGAAATGTTTATGGTTGCTGTAGCTACAGCAGTGTCAGCCATACCTGAAGGACTCCCTATTGCTGTAACTATAGCTATGGCTATTGGTGTGGCCAGGATGGCAAGACGCAATGCCATTGTCAGAAAATTGCCTGCTGTTGAGACCCTCGGAAGCACTACTATCATTTGCTCTGACAAGACAGGAACCTTGACCAAGAATGAGATGACTGTTAGGCTGATTTATGACGGACAGCACACATATGAGGTCACAGGGAGCGGATATGAACCAAAAGGGGAGATACTTCATGAGAAGTTGCCTGCTAAAACAAATGAGCTGAGGGATCTCCAATATGTCTTGCGGATAGGGCTTCTTTGTAATGAATCAAATATCTATCGGGAGAATGGTGAGTATAAGGTTGATGGAGATCCTACAGAAGGAGCCCTTATTGTTGCTGCGATGAAGGCTGGTCTCAATCCGGTTGAAGAAAGGGAGAGCTATCCAGAGATAGCGATTTTACCTTTTGAGTCCGAGCGGGGTTACATGGCAACCCTTCATAAGCACGCAGATAAAAAGTTTATCTTTGTGAAAGGTGCCCCTGAGAGAGTGCTTGATATGTGTACCGATTGTCTGATTGATGCAGAGCTAAAGAGTAAAGAGATTTTAAATGTTTCCAATAATTTTGCCCGAGAAGGTTTGAGAGTTCTGGCCATGGGTTTTAAAGAGGTTTCCCCCGACAAAGAAGAACTTACCCACCAGGATGTGGAATCGGGGATAATCTATGCAGGATTACAGGGCATGATGGACCCGCCAAGACCTGAAACTATTGAGGCGATTGAAGGATGTAAACAGGCAGGCATTAGAACCGTGATGATAACGGGTGACCATGCCGTCACTGCCGTGGCAATAGCAAATAAACTCAGAATAGGCGGCGATGAGCCTGAAATGCTCAGAGGTAAAGAACTCGAGGCTATGAGTGAAGAAGAACTATTCGGTAAGGTGAAAGACGTATCGGTATATGCAAGGGTCTCCCCGACGCACAAATTGAGGATAACCCAGCAGCTATTAAAACATGGTGAGGTGGTAGCTGTAACGGGTGACGGGGTTAATGATGCTCCTGCCTTAAAGGCGGCCCAAATTGGTATAGCCATGGGTAAGACCGGTACTGATGTGGCCAAAGAAGCATCGGATATGGTCCTCGCAGATGATAACTTTGCCACCATTTTTTCTGCGGTGGAGGGGGGAAGGGTCGTTTATGATAATATCAGGAAGTGCACTCTCTTTCTTGTATCATGCGGTCTTGGAGAATTGCTGGCCATCCTTGCAACAATAGTAATGAGACTTCCCATTCCATATATCCCCGCACAGATACTCTGGCTTAACTTGGTAACAAATGGTCTGCAGGATATTGCCCTTGCCTTTGAACCGGGAGAAAAGGGGGTTTTAAGAAGACCTCCAAGAAGTCCCAAAGAAGGTGTTCTTTCCAGTCTTATGATTCAGAGAACTTTTTTAATGGGAATCGTTCTGGCTTTAGGAACATTGTTCGTTTTTATATCAGAACTCAAGTCGGGGGTGCCTCTTGAAAGGGCGCGCACAATGGCACTCACAACAATGGTTTTTTTCCAGTTCTACCAGGTACTAAACTGCCGTTCAGAGACGAGATCCATCTTCAGGATGAGTCCCAAAAGTAACCCACTTCTTTTGTTCAGCATGATAGCTGCCTTTTTTGCACAACTTGCCGTCCTTTATGTACCAGCTCTTCAGTGGATTTTCAGGACCGTGCCCCTCACAATGACGGAATGGCTGGAGATAGCAGTGGTAACGGTGACAATCATAATTGCCGTTGAGATAGACAAATGGATTAGGAGAAGGAATTGAATAACATACACGATTTGCGTATATTAACAGGAACATTGTTCAACATACCAAGGAGACAGGCATGAAACGTTTCAGGAGTATCCTTTTGGTCGCGGATAGTAAAACAGAGGGGGAAAGAGCTTTCAAAAGGGCACTCTCTCTGGCAAAGAACAATCAGGCACGATTGACGGTGGTAGACGTTGTTAAAAAAATGATAGGTGATATGCAAAGACTGATCAGATCAAAGCACCGTGCAGATATCCAGGATATTATCGTTCAGGATCGGCTCAAGCAGCTAAAGCATCTCATCGCGCCTATCAAGGATGAAGGTGTCCAGGTCACTGCTAAAGTCCTCCTCGGTACCCCGGTTATTGAGATTATTCGCGAGGTGTTGCGGAACAAACACGACCTGGTGATGATCTCCGCTGAAGGGAAAGAAGGGCTTAAGGGGATGCTGTTCGGCATTACCGCCATGCGCCTGATACGCAAATGCCCATATCCGGTCTGGGCAATAAAACATGCAAAACGTATACGGTTTGCGCGGATATTGGCTGCTGTGGATCCAGGTCCTTCTGATGATGTGAGGAGCGCTCTCAATGCCAAGATTATGGAATTAGCATCTTCATTGGCTCAATCGGAAAAGAGTAAACTTCATGTAATCTATATATGGACCCTATATGGTGAAAGCATCCTCAGGAATCGTGTACGAATGCCCAACAATGAAGTAAATAAGTTGATTCA